>NZ_JBFROW010000034.1:0-157216 GCF_041471665.1 Vibrio sp. 10N.261.51.F11
TGGGGGTCAGTTCACAATGCGGCTTCTTTAAATTTGGCCCCCTTGTCGAGACTTGAACGCGGGCGGCTAGGTTTGTGACATTAACTTGGAACAAGTTAGTCGCAGTTATATACGAAAAAAGCCCAATCTTTCGATTGAGCTTTTTTCTGAATTTGGCTCCCCTTGCAAGACTTGAACTTGCGACATACGGATTAACAGTCCGCCGTTCTACCAACTGAACTAAAGGGGAATTGCTTGTTAGCGACGCGAATTCTAATAATTGTCCGGGTTTCTGTCAATAAAAAATATCAGAAAAAAGTAAGATAAAAAACTTTACTTTCTTGAACGCCTTATAGGATTTAGCTTTGCTTTAGTTATCCACCAAAATTGTGGATAAGTGTGTGTGTGAAACTTTAACAACAATAATCGGGATAAATCGAAAAATGTAAAAACCTTATCTAACGTAATGTATTTAAAAGATTTATAGCAAAATGTCGCAATTGTATAACTTTTGTAGATTATAAAACGAACAGTAAAACAAGCGGTATTTTTAGGTTTTTTGGGGAAAAGTAGTGGATTAAAATTCGAGTAATTTAGCTGGGGAAACTTTGCAGGGCACGGATAATACCAAGTTCTAAAAATAAAAGCTATAACTGATCTCTGATCTTAAGATGCATTTCTCTAGATAATTGTTGCAACGACACTCCTCCTAGAGTGACAATGACCTGATTAAAAAAACAGTATGGAAATGGCGACCTATGAGTAAACTCTTTGACTTGGTATCGGACTACAGCCCGTCCGGTGATCAGCCGACAGCGATAACCAAATTACTAGACGGATTAGATTCTGGTTTGGCACATCAAACTCTACTAGGGGTAACGGGCTCAGGTAAAACCTTTACCCTTGCCAACGTCATTTCCCAATCTCAAAGACCTGCGATTCTGTTAGCGCCTAACAAGACATTGGCGGCTCAACTTTACGGTGAGATGAAATCTTTCTTTCCAAACAATGCCGTTGAGTATTTCGTTTCTTACTACGATTACTACCAACCTGAAGCCTACGTTCCAACCACGGACACGTTCATCGAGAAAGATGCGTCTGTGAACGCTCATATCGAACAAATGAGGCTTTCGGCAACCAAAGCCTTATTAGAACGAAAAGACGCCATCATTGTGGCTTCTGTGTCGGCTATCTACGGTCTGGGTGATCCTAAGTCTTATTTGAAGATGATGCTTCATTTGAGTCGTGGCGAGGTGATGGATCAGCGAGACATCCTGCGTCGATTGGCTGAGCTGCAATATTCAAGAAACGATGTCGCCTTTGAACGTGGTCAGTTCCGTGTTCGTGGTGAGGTGATTGATATCTTTCCGGCTGAATCTGACCAAGATGCGGTTCGAATTGAGATGTTCGATGACGAAGTGGACTGCATTAGTATTTTTGATCCTCTGACTGGTGCGGTGAAACAAAGAGACTTGCCGCGCTTTACGGTTTATCCAAAAACTCACTATGTAACGCCAAGAGAAAAAATCCTTGAGGCGATTGAGAACATCAAGGACGAACTGCGCGATCGTGCTCAATACTTAAAAGACAACAATAAGCTTTTGGAAGAGCAGCGTATCTCTCAAAGAACTCAGTTTGATATTGAGATGATGACCGAGCTTGGCTTCTGTTCCGGTATCGAAAACTATTCACGATACTTGAGCGGCCGTGCGGAAGGGGAAGCGCCGCCAACGTTATTTGACTACCTGCCTGATGATGGTTTGCTGATCATCGATGAGTCACACGTGACTGTGCCGCAAATTGGTGCGATGTATAAAGGTGACCGTTCTCGTAAAGAAACCTTGGTCGAGTTTGGTTTTAGACTGCCTTCTGCATTGGATAACCGTCCAATGAAGTTTGAAGAATTTGAGTCTATAGCCCCACAAACGATTTTTGTGTCGGCAACACCAGGTAATTACGAGATTGAAAAATCAGATGGCGAGATTGCTGATCAAGTGGTACGTCCTACTGGTCTGTTAGACCCAATCATCGAAGTAAGACCTGTCGCGACGCAGGTGGATGACTTGCTGTCTGAAATCAGAATCCGTTCAGTGAAAGAAGAGCGTGTTTTGGTTACCACGTTGACCAAGAGAATGGCAGAAGACTTAACCGAATACCTAAATGAGCACGGCGTTAAAGTGCGTTACTTGCACTCGGATATCGATACCGTTGAGCGTGTAGAGATCATCCGAGACCTACGTTTGGGCAAGTTCGATGTGTTAGTGGGCATTAACTTACTTCGTGAAGGTTTGGATATGCCTGAAGTGTCGCTGGTGGCGATTCTTGATGCAGATAAAGAGGGCTTCTTGCGTTCTGAGCGTTCTCTGATTCAAACCATTGGTCGTGCTGCTCGTAACTTGGAAGGTCGAGCAATCCTTTATGGTGATTCGATTACTAAGTCGATGAGAAAAGCGATTGATGAAACCGATCGTCGTCGCGAGAAACAGCAAGCCTACAACGAAGAGCAAGGCATCACTCCGCAAGCGTTGAAACGCAATATCAAAGACATTATGGAACTGGGTGATCTAACCAAGTCGAAGCAGCAGCGCCAATCGAAACAAGTTCCACTATCTAAGGTGGCAGAGCCTTCTGAAAGTTATGCAGTACTTACGCCGCAACAGCTTGATAAAGAGATCAGCAAGCTAGAATCTGCGATGTATCAGCATGCTCAGAATCTGGAATTTGAATTGGCCGCACAGAAGCGTGATGAAATTGATCAGTTAAGAAAGCAGTTTATTACCAACAGCTAATCTCACTTTTCGCTCGAGAATTGATCCCCCTCAACACAAGAATTGAGAGTGTTTCAGACAAAAAAACAGCCAGTAGTAAATGTTCTACTGGCTTACGTTTGTGAACAATCGGTCCACTAACAACGTCAGTTGGCTAGGTGACCCGAAGGTCATTTATACCGTTGCATCGTTCGTGCCAGATAGATAAAACATTGATTGTTTGAAGCAAGTAAAAAAACACACTACAAATACTGTGGCTAATTTGCATAATGCAAAGCGGAATGCGACTATAATAAGAAATGCAAATTATAAATGGCTAGGATATGCAATCAAAAACGCTAGATAACAAATCGAAGTATTTGTTGATGGTAGAGGATACCGCTTCGGTAGCAGCTTTATATCGCTCGTATCTTACACCGCTCGAAATTGATATCAACATTGTCGGCACTGGCCGCGATGCAATCGAGAGTTTGAATCATCGAATCCCAGACCTTATTTTATTAGATCTACGTCTGCCTGATATGACGGGTATGGACGTACTATTTGCTGTAAAACAAAAATACCCTGAAGTTCCAGTTATCTTCATGACGGCTCACGGCTCTATCGATACCGCTGTAGAAGCGATGCGTCATGGCTCTCAAGATTTCCTTATCAAACCGTGTGAAGCCGACCGACTCCGTATTACGGTGAATAATGCGATCCGCAAAGCCACCAAACTTAAAAATAGCTCGGAACACCCGGGAAACCAGAACTACCAAGGTTTTATCGGCAGCAGCCAAACCATGCAGCAGGTTTACCGAACTATCGATTCTGCTGCATCGAGTAAGGCGAGCATTTTCATTACTGGTGAAAGTGGTACCGGTAAAGAGGTATGTGCAGAAGCCATTCATGCGGCGAGTAAGCGTGGCGATAAGCCGTTCATCGCGATTAACTGTGCCGCTATCCCTAAAGACCTGATTGAAAGTGAGCTGTTTGGCCACGTTAAAGGTGCCTTTACCGGTGCTGCGACCGATCGCCAAGGTGCTGCTGAGCTTGCTGATGGTGGAACACTGTTCCTTGATGAACTGTGCGAAATGGACTTAGAGCTGCAAACCAAGCTGCTGCGCTTTATCCAAACCGGTACTTTCCAAAAAGTCGGCTCTTCGAAGATGAAGAGTGTCGACGTTCGTTTTGTGTGTGCGACCAACCGTGACCCTTGGAAAGAAGTACAAGAAGGTCGCTTTAGAGAAGATTTATACTATCGTTTATACGTGATTCCATTGCACTTGCCGCCATTGCGTGAGCGTGGTGAAGATGTCATCGAGATCGCGTATTCTCTGCTAGGCTATATGTCGGTCGAGGAGGGGAAGGCGTTTGTACGTTTTGCTCAGGAAGTACTTGATCGCTTTAATCAATATGAGTGGCCGGGTAACGTTCGTCAGCTACAAAACGTGTTGCGGAACGTGGTGGTTTTGAATAACGGCAAAGAGATTACTCTCAACATGCTTCCACCACCGTTGAACCAACCGATTGAAAACAGTCTGCGATTGAAAGAGAAGCAGAATGAAGACATCACGGTAAAAGATATTTTCCCATTGTGGATCACTGAGAAAACGGCTATCGAGCAGGCCATTAAAGCGTGTGATGGCAACATCCCTCGTGCGGCAGGTTTCTTAGATGTCAGTCCATCGACGATATACCGTAAGTTGCAAACGTGGAATGCGAAGCAGTAATCAACAAACAATAAGAAAATAATAATGACGAAAGTATTAAATCAGCAAAAAGTTGATGAGCTTGGCGGCGAAATAGGCCAAGAGAATGTCCCGGTTTTACTGGAAATCTTTTTAGGTGAGTTGAAAGGCTACTACGAACACCTAGAGATAAATAAAGAGTCGGATACCTCTAAGTACTTGGCTGATATCAGTCATGCGCTTAAGAGCAGCGCAGCAAGCTTTGGTGCGGATTCTTTGTGTAGTTTTGCGATTAGCTTAGACGCAAAAGTGAAGCAAGCGTTGCCTGTAACCGAGATTGATTTTCAAGATATGCAAGACCTCCTGTTATCGACGTACACTGAATATCAGCAGTTGATGACGGACCTTTAAAACAGCGAGTTATTACTGAGATTAAAAAAGGAGCAGCATGCTCCTTTTTTGTTGTTTGTCGCTTGAACCTATGGCTACGCCAACTGGGCTTCAATGGCTTGTTGAAGCTTCACACGGTCGTGTCGCCAATCTCGGTTTGCCGATGCAAGATCTGTGGTCACACAATTCCATTGCACTTCTAGTTCCGGGTGAGGTTCATTGCCTAACACGATGTCTATTTTCCTTGCCTTACAGGTACGTTCACACCACTCCAATTGCTCTTGAAGCGTCATTTTCCCTGCGGGACCGTGCTCTGGTGAAAGGTTTTCAACGAAGATAACTTTTGCCTTGGTGTTCTCAGAGATTGCTTTGCCAATCTCTGGAAGGAGAAGAGGGGGCATCACACTGGTTAAAAAGCTTCCAGGGCCAAGGACAATGCAGTCTGCTTGCTCAACGGCAGCAACGGCTTCTTTGGTTGCTGGCACTTCTGGAGACAAGTCCATCATGCGCAGCTTTTCCGTCATGTCATCAACGTTGGTTTCGCCGGTAACCCAGCGGCCGTCCATTGATAGAGCCGTGAGGTCTGAAGGATGCTCAGTCATCGGCACGATATTGACATCGACCTTGAGCATATTTCGAATCAGGTTAATTGCTTCCAATGGGCGAACGGAAAGGTTGTCTAACGCCGTCAGCATTAGGTTACCCAAGTTATGACCGTCTAGCTCACCTTGACCACGAAAGCGGTATTCGAACATCATCGAACTGATTGAAGGCTCTGTGATTAATTGGTTGATACAGTTGCGTGTATCTCCCCATGCGATGCCACCTTGGCAATCTCTAATACGTCCGGTGGAACCGCCGTTATCTGTCGTTGCAACAATGCCAGTTGCGTTGTTACCAAAGTCTTTTAATGCAGCTAACATGCGACCTAAGCCATGGCCACCGCCGATTGCTACGACTTTCTTTGAAGAGTAAATATTCATTTATTGTTCTTGTTAGGTTATTACCAACTATAATTTAGGTTAAATGCTTCTCGCTATATACTCAACAAGAGTTATTTTGAGCGTTTGATACGTTTTTTTTTGCCGATGTGACCCGTTTTTTACCATCAGAGCTAGATTCACGTACAAATATTAAGTATTTTATTACTCAGCTACTGCGCGTGTGAATATAACGCTCAGTTGCCATAACTCCGAGCTCTCGCATGCTAAGTCGCACAGTGGTATTTGCTGTACCGATACGCATTAAGAGCCAGTGACATGTTGTCACAAGGGCTTAATTGGAAATGATTATGCCTCCCGTGTTTGGAAAGGTGTTCCGTGGCGCAACAATTTGAAGATAGATTCCATCGCAAGTTTTATTACTTGCGCTTGTCGGTTACAGACGTCTGTAACTTTAAATGTACTTACTGCTTGCCAGATGGTTACAAACCGTCAGGGCAAAAAAACTCGTCTTTTTTAAGTGTTCCCGAGATCAAACGCGTTGTTAAAGCGTTTGCAGATTGTGGTACCTCAAAGATCCGCATTACAGGCGGAGAGCCGAGTCTGCGTAAAGACTTTCCTGAAATCATACATACCGTTGCTTCTACTCCAGGCATCGAAAAAGTAGCCACCACAACGAATGGCTACCGCATGGAGAAACAAGTAGGGCAATGGCGTGATGCTGGTTTAACCCATATAAACGTGAGCGTGGATAGTTTAGATTCGCGCATGTTCCATCAGATCACTGGTGAGAATAAGTTTACTGAGGTTATGCGAGGCATTGATAAAGCGTTTGAGGTTGGCTTTGAACAAGTCAAAGTCAACGTCGTATTAATGAAAGACCTCAATAGTCAGGAATTACCAGCCTTCCTTAATTGGATCAAAGACAAACCTATTCAATTACGTTTTATCGAGCTGATGAAAACCGGCGAGATGGACGAGTTGTTCGATAAACATCATGTGTCTGGCGTTGCGATTCGCAACCAGCTTATTGCTAATGGTTGGCTGTTAAAAGTCAAAGCCGTTAACGATGGCCCGGCGCAAGTGTTTGTCCACCCAGACTACAAGGGTGAAATCGGTTTGATCATGCCTTACGAGAAAGACTTTTGTGAGAGTTGTAACCGACTGCGCGTTTCTGCGACCGGTAAACTTCACTTATGTCTGTTTGGCGACCATGGTGTTGAACTGAGAGATCTGATTCAAGAAGATCAACAAGAGCAAGAACTCATTGATCGAATTCAGGCTCAGCTTCAAACCAAGTCCGTTAGCCACTTCTTACACGATGGCAACAGCGGCATGACTCCAAACTTGGCGTCAATCGGCGGTTAACCCGCTACACACTCTAAAGCATTTTATCGCTCAGCTTCTTCAGGCTGGGCGAATCAGTCTAATGAAAAATTTATATAGGTGAACAAATGGGTCACGCAGAAAGCAAATTCCAAGCAGCAAACATCGCAGTACTAACGGTTTCAGATACTCGTACAGAAGAAAACGACACTTCAGGCGGTTACCTAGCAGAGCATGCTAAAGAAGCGGGTCACAACGTGGTTGATAAGCAAATCGTTATTGATGACATGTACAAGATCCGTGCGATCGTATCTAAATGGATCGCTGATGAAAGCGTACAAGCTATCATGATCACGGGTGGTACTGGTTTCACTTCTCGTGACAGCACGCCTGAAGCGCTTAAGCCACTGTTCGACAAAGAAGTAGAAGGCTTTGGTGAGCTATTCCGTCAAGTATCTTACGAAGAGATCGGTACTTCGACAATTCAATCTCGTGCGATTGCGGGTTTTGCTAACCACACGGTTATCTTTGCGATGCCAGGTTCTACAGGCGCTTGCCGCACCGGTTGGACTAAGATCATCAAGCAACAGCTGGATGCTAGCCACCGTCCTTGTAACTTCATGCCACACCTTTCTGTATAAGGCGGTTTGAGTATGAGCCAATTTACACACATTAACGCGTCTGGCGAAGCAAACATGGTCGATGTATCGGCTAAAGCGGAAACAGTACGTGAAGCGAGAGCGGAAGCCTTCGTTCAAATGTCGGCAGAAACGCTAGAGCTGATTGTCTCTGGTAGCCACCATAAAGGTGATGTTTTCGCAACGGCACGTATTGCGGGTATTCAAGCGGCGAAGAAGACGTGGGATCTGATTCCCCTGTGTCACCCTCTGCTATTAACTAAAGTAGAAGTGCAGCTTGAAGCTATCGAGTCTGAAAACAAGGTTCGCATCGAATCTGTTTGTAAGCTTGCGGGTAAGACGGGCGTAGAGATGGAAGCGCTAACGGCTGCTTCTGTGGCTGCGTTAACGATTTACGATATGTGTAAAGCTGTTCAGAAAGACATTGTTATCGAAAACGTGCGCCTGCTAGAGAAGACAGGTGGTAAATCTGGTCACTTTAAGGTGGAGTCATGATTACAGTACTTTTCTTTGCTCAAACTCGTGAACTTGTTGGTGTGGACAGCGTTGAAGTTGATGCACAATTTAAGACGATTGAAGCGATTCGTAGTCATCTTGTGACACAAGAAGGCAAATGGGATATCGCATTGGAAGAGGGGAAGCTTCTGGCTGCACTTAACCAATCAATCGTACCTCTGACAGCTGAAGTGAAAGACGGCGACGAAGTGGCTTTCTTCCCACCAGTGACTGGAGGCTAAGCATGGATCCAAGAGTATTAGTGACAGCTGAGGACTTCTCGGTAGGCGACGAATACGACTACTTGGCTCAAGGTACAGCTGCCGGAGCGATTGTGACGTTCGTTGGTAAAGTTCGCGACATGAACCTTGGCGACAATGTGATTGGTTTGTCTCTGGAGCACTATCCGGGTATGACAGAAAAATCACTGAGCGAGATCTGTGATCAAGCTGAGGCACGCTGGCCAATCCAAAAGATGCGAGTTATCCATCGTGTTGGTGACCTAGATATCGGTGACCAGATTGTTTACGTTGGTGTATCCAGTGCACACCGCGGTGCGGCCTTTGAAGCCTGTGAGTTTGTGATGGATTTCCTAAAAACCAAAGCGCCGTTTTGGAAGAAGGAACGCACCACTGAAGCAACTCGTTGGGTTGACTCTCGAGACTCAGACGCGAAAGCTGCAGAGCGTTGGGAAAAATAATCACCCAAGGTTACTCACCTTCAGAACGAATATTAAAAGCCGACTATTAAAGTCGGTTTTTTTGTACGTGCTACAAAGCTATTTATAAATAAGTGGTGTATTAATAAATGGTTAATCATTCAAGTTGCATATAAATTCGGTACGTGATTTTGCCTGTCTTGGTGCATTTCTAAATCTGTTTTGGTGCAGTGCATTATGCTGTTTTGTATAAAGTGATAATCCTCACAAATAGTGGAGTCTATTTAGGGGATATGTGATGTGCAATTAGATTTCATGTGGCATTAATGTTAATTTGCTGACCGTGTTCTAGCATAAGATGCTAAAAAAAAGTATCAATACAGATACATCAACACTAAAGGCTGTTTTTTAATTAATCCCTATGTGTAACTCACTATTCATTAGGTTTTTATTAGAGATTTACACTGTTACCTTGAGTAATTCGGAGAATTATCCGATTTTTTGAGACTTGTTTATGGCAAATTACTTCAATGGTTGATAGTGTGTGCCTCAATCTTTGTAAGGTTTTAGATTTTTATGCTTAAAATTTGAGCTAAATAAATCTAAATCACTGCCGTTCAGTGAACCAAGCAAAGAAGTCATGGATGCAATACGAAAAACTTGGAGTTTATTAAATGTACAAGAATAAAATCACTCAGGCCCTTCTTCTAGGTGCTGGTTTGGCAGTGGCTGCCACTTCTACTCTTTCTGTCGCTGCTGAAGTTCCAGCAGGCACAGAACTAGCAAAAGTTCAGGAACTTGTTCGCGGTAACGGTACTGAAGTTGCGACTATCGACCCACACAAATCTCAAGGTGTACCAGAATCTCACGTAATTCGTGATCTTCTAGAAGGTCTAGTGAACCAAGACGGCGAAGGTAATACTATCCCTGGTGTTGCTGAAAGCTGGGAAACGACAGACAACAAAACATTCACTTTCCACCTACGTAAAGATGCAAAATGGTCTAACGGCGATCCTGTAACAGCTGAAGATTTCGTTTACAGCTGGCAACGTGCAGTTGATCCTGCAACGGCTTCTCCATACGCTTGGTACATGGAATATACCAAGATGGCGAATGCGAAGGACATCGTAGCGGGTAAGAAAGACAAGAGTGAGCTAGGCGTTAAAGCTGTAGATGCAAACACGCTTGTTGTTGAATTAGAAACAGCGGTACCATACTTCGTAATGATGATGGGCCACACGACAATGAAGCCAGTACACCAGGCAACTGTTGAAAAATACGGTGACCAGTGGACTAAGCCAGAGCACTTTGTTGGCAACGGTGCATTCTCTGTTGATAAATGGGTTGTTAACGAGCGTCTAGTACTCAAGCGTAACGAACAGTACTGGGACAACGATAAAACAGTTCTTAACAAAGTAACGTTCCTACCAATCGAAAACCAAGTAGCGGAAATGAACCGTTTCCTATCTGGTGAAATCGATTTCACAAACGAACTTCCAACTGAGCACTTCAAGCGTCTTCAAAAAGAGTACGCAGAAGATGTATCTGTAGCGGGTAACCTATGTACTTACTACTACATCTTCAATACGAAGAAAGCACCATTTGATGATGTTCGTGTTCGTCAAGCAATCTCTTACGCGATCGACCGTGATATCGTAACAGGTGCTATCCTAGCGCAAGGTCAAAAACCTGCGTATTTCCTAACGCCTGAAATCACAGCTGGCTTCGATCCTGAGCTACCTGCTTACGGCAAGATGTCTCAGAAAGAGCGTAACGCAGAAGCGGAACGTCTTCTTGAAGAAGCGGGTTACGGTAAAGACAACCCACTTAAATTCAACCTGCTTTACAACACTTCAGAGAACCACAAGAAGATTGCTGTAGCGCTAGGTTCTATGTGGAAGAAAACACTGGGTCTTTCTGTAACACTTGAGAACCAAGAGTGGAAAACGTACCTATCTTCTAAAGATTCTGGTGACTTCGAAGTAGCACGTGCTGGTTGGTGTGGTGACTACAATGAAGCGTCTTCGTTCCTAACGCTAATGAAGAGTAACAACACTACCGGTGGTGTTCACTACGACAGCGCGGCTTACGACCAGATCATCGATAAAGCACTTAACTCAACTTCAGAAGAAGAGCGTAAAGCACTTTACCTAGAAGCTGAGGCGCTAATGGCAAACGACATGCCAATCGCTCCTATCTACCAATACGTTAAATCTCGTCTACTTAACCCGCATGTTGGTGGTTTCCCAATCAACAACGCGGAAGACAAGATCTTCTCGAAAGACCTATACATCAAAGCTCAATAATAAGCTTCGATTCTAAAAAGTTAATATAACTATAACGATACAGGCACTACATGCGCAGGGCGCGCATGTAGCGTCTTTCTAATTTTAATTGTCACAGACTGAAAGAGTGAGTTTATGCTTAAATTCATTATGAAACGGATATTTGAAGCGATTCCAACCATGTTGGTGTTGATCACTATATCTTTCTTTCTCATGCGTTTCGCACCGGGTAACCCGTTTTCAAGCGAACGTCCATTACCGCCAGAAGTTATGGCTAACATCGAAGCTAAATACGGCTTAGATAAACCAGTATTTGAACAATACACCACGTATTTGACAAATATCTTACAAGGTGACTTCGGCCCCTCGTTTAAGTACCAAGATTACACAGTAAATGAGCTGATCGCGGTTGCACTTCCAGTATCTGCGAAGGTAGGTTTCGTTGCCTTTATCTTCACACTATTGATGGGGGTCACTGTCGGGACGATTGCTGCCTTGAAGCACAACACCTGGGTCGACTACACCATAATGTCGACCGCCATGCTCGGGGTGGTAATGCCATCTTTCGTGTTGGCACCGGCGCTTATTTACCTTTTCTCCCTGCACTGGAACATATTCCCAGCAGGTGGTTGGCATGGCGGTACATTCATGTACATCGTGCTGCCTGTTATCGCGATGTCTCTTCTTTACGTAGCAACCTTTGCTCGTATTACTCGCGGTAGCATGATTGAAACGCTAAACAGTAACTTTATCCGAACTGCGCGTGCAAAAGGTCTAAGCTACCGTTATATCATTCTAAAACATGCACTTAAGCCAGCAATGCTACCTGTTGTTTCTTACATGGGACCTGCGTTCGTAGGTATCATCACAGGTTCAGTTGTTGTTGAAACCATCTTCGGCCTACCAGGTATCGGTAAGCTGTTTGTTAACGCCGCGTTTAACCGTGACTACTCGCTAGTAATGGGTGTAACCATCTTGATTGGTTTCCTATTCATCTTGTTCAACGCAATCGTTGATATTTTGCTAGCGCTTATTGACCCGAAAATTCGCTACTAACAGGGACGCATGGTTATGTTGAAGAAAAAAGAAAATTTAGAAGCGATCGAAAAGTTCTCTGAGAGCTTAGAGATTGAAGGTCGTAGTTTGTGGCAGGACGCGCGCATTCGTTTCATGCGAAACAAAGCTGCGATGGTGAGTCTGTTCATTCTTACGCTTATGGTACTGGCAGTTATCTTCTTACCAATGCTGGCTCAGTACACTTATGATGATACTGACTGGTACGCAATGCACGTTGGTCCGAATGCGGATCACTGGTTTGGTACAGATAGCTTAGGTCGTGATTTGTACGTTCGTACTCTTGTCGGTGGCCGCATCTCATTGATGGTTGGTGTGATGGGTGCCTTCGTAGCGGTACTGATTGGTACGCTTTACGGTGCAGCTTCAGGCTTCATCGGCGGTCGTACTGACCGAGTGATGATGCGTATCCTAGAGATCTTGTACGCAGTACCATTCATGTTCCTAGTAATCGTACTGGTAACGTTCTTTGGTCGTAACATCGTCCTAATCTTCGTTGCTATTGGTGCGATTGCTTGGCTAGATATGGCGCGTATTGTACGTGGTCAAACGTTGAGCCTACGTAGTAAAGAGTTCATTGAAGCTGCACACGTATGTGGTGTAAGCAAATGGAAGATCATTACACGTCACATCGTACCGAACGTACTGGGTATCGTAGCGGTTTATTCTACGCTGCTTATTCCAAGCATGATCCTTACAGAATCATTCTTATCTTTCCTTGGTCTTGGTGTTCAAGAGCCTATGACAAGCTGGGGCGCATTGCTTCAAGAAGGTTCGCAAACAATGGAAGTTGCAATCTGGCAATTGACATTCCCTGCGGCATTCATGGTAGTTACGCTGTTCTGCTTTAACTACGTAGGTGATGGTCTGCGCGACGCGCTTGATCCAAAAGACAGATAACGAAATAGCAATTAAAAGCTATAAAAGATTAAGGAAGCAATAATGAGCTTATTAGATGTCAAAGATCTGCGCGTTGAATTTACCACGCAAGATGGTATCGTAACCGCAGTAAACGACTTGAACTTCTCACTTAACCAAGGCGAAACGCTAGGTATTGTTGGTGAGTCGGGTTCAGGTAAATCACAAACGGTATTTGCACTGATGGGGCTGCTGGCTAAGAACGGCATCATCTCAGGCAGTGCAAAGTTTGAAGGCAATGAAATTCTCAACCTGCCTGAAAAAGCACTGAACAAGGTTCGTGCTGAACAAATCGCGATGATCTTCCAAGATCCAATGACCTCACTGAACCCTTACATGAAAGTAAGTGATCAGCTGATGGAAGTACTTATGCTGCATAAAGGCATGGGTAAAGCAGAAGCGTTTGAAGAATCAGTACGCATGCTGGAAGCGGTGAAAATTCCTGAAGCTCGTAAACGTATTACCATGTATCCGCACGAATTTTCGGGCGGTATGCGTCAGCGTGTGATGATCGCAATGGCACTGCTGTGTCGTCCTAAATTGCTTATCGCTGATGAACCAACAACGGCACTGGATGTAACCATTCAAGCGCAAATCATGGAATTGCTGAACGAACTTAAAGATGAGTTCAATACGGCAATCATCATGATCACCCATGACTTGGGTGTTGTTGCTGGCTCATGTGACAAAGTACTTGTGATGTACGCGGGTCGTACAATGGAATACGGCACGGTTGATGAAATCTTCTACGAGCCAAGCCACCCATATGCGGAAGGCCTGCTTAAAGCGATTCCTCGTTTGGATACCGAAGGTGAAATTCTACCGACGATTCCAGGTAACCCACCTAACTTACTTCGCCTACCAACAGGTTGTCCTTACCAAGACCGTTGTCACCGTGTAATGGACCGTTGTAAGCAAGAAGCACCGATTTTGCAGCCATTTGCTAAAGACCGTCAGCGTGCTTGTTTTTCAGATTGGGAGACTTGGACAAAATGAGTAAAGAATTACTATTAGATATTAAAGACCTGAAAGTTCACTTTAGCATTGCAGCTAAGTCTGCTTGGCCTTGGGCAAAACCATCAAACCTTAAAGCGGTTGATGGGGTTGATGTTCACCTTTACGAAGGCGAAACGCTTGGTGTAGTAGGTGAGTCTGGTTGTGGTAAGTCGACTTTTGCCCGTGCGATTATCGGCTTGGTTGAAGCGACTGAAGGGCAAGTGATGTGGTTAGGTCAAGACCTAACTAAGATGCAGGAAGTGAAGCGTCGTGAGACTCGTAAAGAGATTCAGATGATCTTCCAAGACCCGCTAGCGTCGCTTAACCCACGTATGTCAGTAGGCGATATCATTGCTGAGCCTCTAGAGACTTTCTTTCCTGAACTTTCTAAACAAGAAGTGAAGGACAGAGTTAAAGAGATGATGGCAAAGGTTGGTCTACTACCAAACGTAATCAACCGTTACCCACATGAATTCTCTGGTGGTCAGTGTCAGCGTATTGGTATTGCACGTGCGCTAATCTTGAAACCTAAGATGATCATCTGTGATGAACCTGTTTCTGCACTGGATGTATCTATCCAAGCTCAAGTAGTTAACCTTCTGAAAGAGCTACAGAAAGAACTTGGTTTGTCTTTGGTATTCATCGCGCACGACTTGTCAGTGGTTAAACACATCTCTGACCGTGTATTGGTGATGTACCTAGGTAACGCGGTAGAGCTTGGTGAATCAGATGCCTTATTCTCTGACCCTAAGCACCCGTACACCAAAGCGTTGATGTCTGCAGTTCCGATTCCTGACCCTCGTCTAGAGCGCAACAAAACGATTCAGATGTTGGAAGGCGATTTACCTTCACCAATCAATCCACCATCAGGTTGTGTGTTCCGTACGCGTTGCCCACAAGCAACAGAGGCGTGTGCGCAAACTAAGCCAACCATTCAAGGCGATGATGTACACGCAGTATCTTGCTTGCACGTACAAGTCTAGAGCCTATTTAAACCGGTTCAGCCTGTGACAGGCTTAAGCGCAACTTGTTTATGAGTTGCGCTTTTTTTGTGTCTGAACAAGCCTCCTTCAAATAATTCGAACAACTAGGCCAACTTCTTCTAGTTTTGAAAAAGTTGGCTTTTTTTATACTAGAGAAAAGTTAGCATCACAGAGGTTTGGATATGGGCAAATTAGTTGAAGGTGTTTGGCATGATGTGTGGTACGACACGAAAGAAAGCGGTGGTAAGTTTGTTCGTGAAGATGCGGGCTTTCGTCATTGGGTAGAGAACAAACCGGGCGCGCAGTTTGAGCCGGAAAGCGGCCGTTATCACTTATACGTATCGTTAGCTTGCCCTTGGGCGCACCGAACCCTTATCTTCCGCGAGCTGAAAGACCTAACCGATCACATTGACGTGACGGTTGTTTGCCCAGACATGATGAGTGAAGGTTGGCAAATGGGGTTACCTGAACCTCTATTTGGCCATACCCGCATGCACCAAATCTACACCCAAGGCAAACCGGACTATTCAGGTCGAGTCACGGTTCCTGTTTTATGGGATAAGAAAACCAACACCATTGTGAGTAACGAGTCGTCTGAAATCATTCGCATGTTTAACTCAGAGTTTAACGAGCTAACGGGTAACACCGATGATTACTACCCGTGGGAGTTGTCCAAGAAGATTGATGAGTGGAATGATTATATCTACCCAAACATCAACAACGGCGTATACCGAACCGGCTTTGCGACAACACAAGAAGCCTACGAAGAAGCGTATGACGCCTTGTTTGAAGCCTTAGACAAAGTAGATGCGCACCTTAGCGAACATCGCTATTTGGCGGGTAACGAGATTACAGAAGCGGATTGGCGCTTGTTTACCACTCTGGTTCGATTTGATGCGGTTTATGTGGGTCACTTCAAGTGTAACAAGCAACGAATTGCGGATTACAAATATATCCAAGGTTATCTAAAAGAGCTCTATCAAATAGAGGGTATTAAAGAGACTACGGATTTCTACCACATCAAGCGCCACTACTATTACAGCCACACTGGTATCAACCCGACTCAAGTGGTGCCTAAAGGGCCTGATCTGGATTTAGATTCGCCTCACGGACGTGGTTAGAATCATTAATTAATCCGCTTTTCTTCAGGCGTAAAAAAACCCTAGATAAACATCTAGGGTTTTTGCTTTCTGAAAAAGAAAATTAGTTAACTACTTTTTCTTCAGCTTGTGCAGCTTGGTCTGCTTGGATAGCCGTTAGAGCTACTGTGTAAACGATGTCGTCTACTAGAGCGCCACGAGACAAGTCATTTACTGGCTTGCGCATACCTTGAAGCATTGGACCGATAGATACTAGATCTGCTGAACGTTGTACCGCTTTGTAAGTCGTGTTACCAGTGTTTAGGTCTGGGAATACGAATACAGTCGCTTTACCAGCTACAGGAGAGTTCGGTGCTTTAGAAGCAGCAACGTTTTCCATGATAGCAGCATCGTATTGTAGAGGACCGTCGATCACTAGATCTGGACGTTTCTCTTGAGCAAGCTTCGTCGCTTCACGTACTTTATCTACGTCTGCACCCTTACCAGATTCACCAGTAGAGTAAGAGATCATAGCAACGCGTGGGTCGATACCGAATGCCGCAGCAGAATCTGCAGATTGGATAGCGATTTCAGCAAGCTGTTCAGCTGTTGGATCTGGGTTGATCGCACAGTCACCGTATACAAGAACTTGATCAGGCAGAAGCATGAAGAAGATCGAAGATACGATAGAAGCATCAGGAGCAGTCTTGATGATCTGGAACGGAGGAACGATAGTGTTCGCCGTTGTGTGAACAGCACCAGAAACTAGGCCGTCAACTTCGCCAGCTTCAAGCATCATAGTACCTAGGAATACTGAATCTTCTAGCTTCTCACGAGCAACAACTTCAGTCATACCTTTAGCGCCACGAAGTTCTACTAGACGAGCTACGTAGTTTTCGCGAACTGATGCAGAATCGATGATCTCAACGCCAGCGCCAAGCTCAACACCTTGCTGCGCTGCAACGCGACGGATTTCTTCAGGGTTACCTAGAAGTACACACGTTGCGATACCGCGCTCAGCACAGATAGCCGCAGCTTTAACTGTACGTGGCTCATCACCTTCAGGAAGAACGATGCGCTTAGCCGCTTTACGAGCAAATTCAGTTAGCTGGTAACGGAATGCTGGTGGGCTTAGACGACGGATGCCTTGAGTACCTTCAGATAGAGAATCAATCCAAGGGCCATCAATGTGGCTTGCAACGTGATCGTTAACGAACTCGATACGCTCTTTATCGTCTGCAGGAACTTCTAGGTTGAAGCTCTGTAGGTTTAGAGATGTCTGCCAAGTGTTACCTTGAGCCTTGAAGATCGGTAGACCTGAAGCGAATGCTGGTGCACAAAGGTTAGCAATGCTTTCTGGAATGTCGTAACCGCCAGTAAGCAGGATTGCGCCAATCTCAACACCGTTTTTCGCAGCAAGAGCCGCAGCAACGATAACGTCAGGACGGTCTGCAGAAGTTACTAGCAGTGAGCCTGGTTTGAAGTGCTCAATCATGTGCGGTAGAGAACGTGCACAGAAAGTGATGCTCTTAATACGACGAGTTGAGATTTCACCTTCGTTAACGATTTCAGCGTTAAGGTGCTTAGCCATATCAACCGCACGAGTTGCGATTAGATCGATGCTCCATGGCACGCAGCCAAGAACACGGATAGGGCTAGAGTTGAAGATTTGCATTACTTCAAGGTTCGCTTGCTGAGCGCTGTCTGCATCATCAAAGATTTCAGATAGGTCAGGGCGAGTACGGCCAGCCTCATCAACAGGAGCGTTAAGCTTGTTGATGATTACGCCTTTGATGTTTTTGTTCTTAGTACCGCCGAAGTTAGAACATGCTACTTCTATACGCTCTTTAAGCTGCGTAGGGTTGTCAGTACCAGGAGTCGCAACGAATACGATCTCCGCGCCAAGTGTTTTTGCGATTTCCGCGTTCACTTGGTTAGCAAATGGGTGCTTACGAGTAGGTACTAGACCTTCGATTAGCGTTACTTCTGCGTCTTTGTTGATCTTGTTGTATTGCTCAACAACTGACTCAAGAAGCTCGTCCATTTTTTCACTACCGATCAAAGCTTCAGCTTTAGTCATTGCGATTGGCTCACCAATCTTAATGTCGCTGTTTGCGCTGATGATAGTAGACGTTAGATCTGGTTGGTTACCACCGCTACGAGGCTGAGCGATTGGCTTGTAGAAAGAAACACTTACGCCTTTACGCTCCATAGCGCGAAGAACACCCATGCTAACACTAGTAAGACCAACACCAGCGCTTGTAGGGATAAGCATAATAGTACGGGACATTGACGAACACCTTTAACTATTGGAAATAAAAAAAGCTCAACTGCTATTCCCACCGATATTAAAATTGGGGTAGGAATAGAAGTTGAGCCCCATTTTCTTGATATGAAAAACTGACTAGCTTCGAGTGAAGCTAGTCAGGAAAATCAATTAAAGACCTGCTAGTTTCGCAGTGTCTTCAGCAATTACTAGCTCTTCGTTAGTAGAGATAACCATTGCAGGGATACGGCTGTTAGCTGTAGTGATAGTACCTTCGCCGCCGAAACGAGCTTTAAGGTTAGCTTCACCGTCAACTTCGATGCCGAAGATGCCTAGGCGGTTAAGAACCATTTCACGGATTGGGCCAGAGTTCTCGCCGATACCGCCAGTGAAAGTGATTGCGTCTAGACGACCTTCTAGAGTTGCAGTGTAACCAGCAACGTACTTAGCTAGACGGTGACAGAACACGTCCATTGCACGAGTTGCTTCTTCTTTCTCACCGTAGTTGTCTTCAACGAAACGACAGTCAGAAGTCACTTCAGTTAGACCAGCAAGACCAGACTCTTTAGTCAGCATGTTGTTGATTTCTTCAACAGAGTAACCAAGAGCATCGTGTAGGTGGAAGATAATCGCAGGATCTAGGTCACCACAACGAGTACCCATTACAAGACCTTCAAGAGGAGTAAGACCCATAGAAGTGTCTACAGATTGACCGTTCTTGATTGCACATACAGAAGCACCGTTACCTAGGTGACAGTTGATGATGTTAACTTCTTCAACTGGCTTGTTTAGTAGGCCTGCAACTTCACGAGTGATGAATAGGTGAGAAGTACCGTGCATGCCGTAACGACGGATGCCGTGCTCTTTGTACAGGTTGTACGGCAGAGCGTATAGGTAAGACTCAGAAGGCATTGTTTGGTGGAATGCAGTGTCAAAAACAGCAACGTTTTTAAGGCCTGGGAAGTTTTGTTGAGCCGCTTCAATACCGATAAGATGAGCTGGGTTGTGAAGAGGTGCGAAAGTCGCAGCGTCTTGAATACCCTTAAGCACTTCATCAGTGATAAGTGCAGAAGAAGTGAACTGCTCGCCACCGTGTACGATACGGTGACCGATAGCGCCAAGGTTAGCTTTAAGCTCAGGCTTAGAAGCAAGAATAGTTTCTACCATGAAAGATAGTGCTTCTACGTGAGCTGCGCCCGCGCCTAGTTGTGCTTCATGCTTGCCATCAAGTTTCCACTTCATACGAGCTTCTGGAAGACCTAGACACTCAGCAAGACCAGTTAGGTGCTCTGCACCTGTTTCTGCATCAACAACAGCGAATTTAAGAGAAGAACTACCACAGTTTAAAACTAAAACTAGCTTAGACATTAATGACTACCTGTTTATTTTTCTGATCGAAATCAGTTAAGGATGAAAATTAATCTCAAGAATAGTCGAAGCACATAGGCTTGCGTACTAACCTTGGTCAAAAAAACGTTAATTTCCGTATAAAGTGAAAGCGCTCTTTATCAAAAAGAGGCTTGTGCATTCCTTGCAGAAGTCTTCTCAAAGTTGCTTAAATTGTAAATAAGGGCAACAATGAGATTGAGGTCTGCAAATAATAGCGATATTGTGCAAATATAACAAAAAAATTTGAAAGAATATTATTTTTCGTCAAATTTTTGTGTTTTTAGTTGATGATTTCAACTTTTTTTTAATGGGAGACTCATATGAGCAATAGAGTTGGTTTAGCTAGTAGTTTAAAAGATGGCCAAAAGTACATGGATCTCTGGCCCGTCCGAAAAGAGTTAAACGCGATCTTCCCAGAACAACGCATTATTAAAGCGACCCGTTTTGGCGTGAAAGTGATGCCTGCGATTGCCGCTATCAGTGTTCTTACACAAATGGTCTTTAATAATTACCAAGCGATGCCACAGGCTGTGGTTATGGCTTTGTTTGCGATCAGCTTGCCGCTACAAGGTATGTGGTGGTTGGGCAATCGCTCAAATACACAACTTCCGCCGGCGCTAGTATCGTGGTACCGCGAACTGCATGAAAAGATCACTGAAACGGGTTTTGCGTTAGAGCCTATGAAGCCGCGCCCTCGCTATAAAGAATTGGCAATCATTTTAAATCGTGCCTTTCGTCAGTTAGATAAATCCTCAATGGAGCGTTGGTTCTAAAGAATCCCAGCTCTCCCTCTTGTCTGAGAACAACTATTCATCTTCTATAGCTTGTTCTCAGATTTGCTCCTCTTTTTGTTACCTCGCTTACTTTCCGTTTAGCTTACCTGTCCTTATTCACTTGGTTTCTTACCTTCCTCCGAAGTCAATATAACCTTTCTCACATAACTCGAGCCTTGTTGTATTTTTGTTAAATATCACTTCAAGTTATCAATGGTTACTGGTAATAATGTCAATAGTGATTTTGATGTTGTTCTCTTTGAGCGAGTAATGACGGGTAGAGCTTGATTCAGGGAGCGATAATGAGTTCTGTAAGAAAGGTATTGGCAGCGGTTTTAAGTTGCTTGATGTTGCTATGGACTGGCAATGCAATGGCAAACGTTGCCAAAGTGTCGGTTTCACAAGTTGTTGACCATCCAGATCTGAATGCGACACGTTTAGGGCTTCTTGAAGGATTGAGAGCCAATGGTTATGAACCCGGTAAGAACTTAGAATTCTCCTATGAAATGGCGAATGGTAACCCGGCTCAGGCAGCCAAGATTGCCAGAGAGCTCGTCAGTGAAAATCCACATGTACTTGTTGGTATCGCGACACCGACTTCACAAGCCTTAGTGTCGGCGACTCGCTCGATTCCTATCGTGTTTACCGCGGTTACGGATCCTATCGGCGCTAGGCTCGTTAAACAATTAGAAAAGCCGGGGCGTAATGTCACGGGGCTTTCTGACTTATCTCCGATCACTCAGCATGTGTCATTAATCAAAGAACTGCTCCCTGAAGCTAATTCAATCGGTGTAGTTTACAACCCAGCAGAAGCAAATGCCGTTGCGTTAGTTGGGTTATTGAGGAAGGCAACTCGAGATTTCGGTTATACACTTCACACCGAAAAAGCGCTGACTGTTGACGATGTCGAAGCAAAAGCAGAATCCATTGCTAAGAAGTCCGATGTTATCTATGCCTTGACCGATAATACGGTTGCAAGCGGCATGGAGGGTCTTATCAAAGCGGCTAACCATGCAGATACGCCAGTCGTCGCAGGCGCCACATCTTATGTCGGAAAGGGAGCGATTGCTGGTTTAGGTCTAGATTATTATGATGTTGGGGTTCAGACCGCGGATTATGTCGCAGCCATTTTGGAAGGACAGAAGCCCGGGAAGTTGAGTGTCAAAACTGCGCAGAGCTCTCAGCTGGTGGTCAACCTAGATGCTGCTCGTGAGCTTGGCGTGACAGTGCCTCAATCTGTGATTGAGCGTGCGGTCATTAGCCGGTGAATTGAGTTTGGTGTTAGGTGAGCTAATAGGCCATAAGTCATATTATTAACAGCATTGAAATGGGCTCAGATAACAAACTCACCTGCTCTATATGTTGGCGCTTCTCTATTTTATTCATTTGTAAGCGGTTATTTGACCGTTAGGTGTGTCGTTAATATCAATTTACATTATTTTACGTCGAGCGAATTGCCGATTAATGTAATAATATTAATGGGGAAAATGAAAATAGCTGAACGCTAAGAGCACATTATATGAAAGTAAATAGGCACTTTAGCCTAACCTTTGTTTTCGGGTTTCCCGCTGTGATCGCCGCGATGTTACTTGGCCTAATAGGAAAGAATCATTTTGACGCGGTAGAAAAAGATATCAGTAGTGAGTTTCATCGTATTGAAGATGTGTTCAAAAGAACCACAAAAGTGGCGACAGCCCTAGACTACAGCTTCTCCAACTATTATAAATCAGGAAACCCTCTCTTTCTTGATCACAACAAACATGTTGTGGATGGTCTTTGCCAAATCTGGCCTATTGATGTATTGCTACTTGCCGACGGTAAAACCTCAGACATTCCCTCTGTCGATATCGACTATATGCTAATTGGTCAAGAGTCTCTTTGTTCTGAAAGCAGTGATAGTTATAAGAGCGCGTCAGAAAAAATAGCGTTAGCTCCTATTCTTTCATTTTTATCCCAGCTTGATGAATACCATGCCGGCGTGCACTTTATTGATACGAGCGGCTATGTGATCTCTTCACCTGAAGGTTTTGCCAAAGGGCTGAGCAAAGAGTTACTCTCGACCATAAAGAGTCGTCCTTATTGGCAGAAAACAGCCAACAACCCTGACCAACTCACCCTTTCAGGCCCTGGTTATCGTTTTGATTCCCTTGACCGTATAATCAGTATGACGATCCCTGTATTCCATAAAGGCGTTCACCAAGGGATGCTGTCGGTCGATATTAATGCTGACAAGCTGCTCGCAAACTCGAATGAGCATCTTGCAGGTCGGATCGATATCATTGATACCACTTTAGCGACTCCGGTAGATTCTGCGGCGTTTTATCACGAGATCAAACTGGATGGTGTCTCGTCTCACCATGCGATGTATTACAAATTAGACATCGCGAAAGAGGTTGAGCACTTTTTCGTCTACGAGAAAGACAGCCTTATTGTTGCCATCATTGTGTATCTGTTCTCAGTAACCATCTTCTTCTACGTCAATTCCAATATTGAACGTGGTTACTTCAAAGATCTCGCAGCCAAAGACCCTATGACAGGGTTATTGAATCGTCGTGGCTTAGAAGCGTTCTGGCGCAGTGTAGAGCACGATCAACTGTTTGCATTAACCGTCTTCGATATTGATGATTTTAAGTCAATTAACGACACCTACGGCCACGATAAGGGGGATGATGTGATTCGTTATATGTCGCGTCAGATCAGCAACAGTATTCGAAGCAGTGACGTTGCAGCACGGTTTGGCGGTGAAGAGTTTGTCGTTTATATGAAAGGCGAAGATCGTGAAACTTTGATGAGAACATTAGAGCGAGTGAAGAATGCGATTTGTTCCACTTCAGCCGACATTATTCCAAATGGATTTACGGTGTCTGGCGGTGTCTGCATTGTTGAAACTGAGCAAAGTAAACTTAACTTCGATGAGATATTTAAGTACGCCGATGAAAAGCTGTACGTGGCTAAGACGACGGGTAAAGACCGTCTTGAATTTTAACCACGTTATTGAATCGATGCTTTGTATGAAAATGAAAATGAAAATGAAAATGAAAGAGGGAAGAGCGAACGTGTCTACCAAGCAAAGCTTATTTGCACCGGTAAACACGTTTGTAGCGTTGGGTATTTAACCCTAAACATAATCTTAAACAGGTTGGCGGCGTTCTTCTTGATAACGCTGAAGGCGTTCTACAATCGGTGGCGCCTTTTTGAAAGTACGAATTTCTTTAAACAGTTCGTTCGCTTCAGGGTAGCCTTTACTTAGATAAACAAACCACTGCTTCACTCTATTGGGGTAGTACATGCCTTTGTCCCCTTTAATTTGAAACTCTGAATAGCGCAGCAAAAGTTCAATGACTTTATCCCACGGCATTTTCTGGTGGTTGTGCTTAACGACGTTACCAAGGTTTGGAATATTGAAAGCACCACGGCAGACCATTAATGAATCGACGCCTGTTGCTTCTATGCAATCTTGACCATCTTGATAGTTCCAGATCTCCCCATTAGCAATCAACGGCAGAGATGTTTTTTCTCTTATTTGATTGATGAAGTCCCATTTGATTTCGCTGGCTTTATAGCCGCCAACTTTGGTTCTTGCATGCACGGTGAGTTCGTCAGCTTTGGCTTGTTCGATGGCATCGACGATTTCAAAGCACTCTTCCGGATGCTCCCAACCTAATCGAATCTTTGCGGACACAGGAATGTGTGCCGGTACCGCTTCTCGACAGGCGTTCACCACTTGATAGATGAGCTCTGGCTCTTTTAGCAATGAAGCGCCACCATTACTTTTGTTGACCGCTTTTGCTGGGCAACCAAAATTAAGATCGATCCCTTTCGCGCCTAAGCTAGCAGCTTGAAAAGCATTCTCGGCCATCCAATTTGGGTGTTGCCCTAGAAGTTGGAGATGGATTGGCACACCAGCCATGGTCTGAGAGCCTTGATGTAGCTCAGGGCAAATACGGTGGAACACATGCGGGGGAAGAAGTTGATCTACGACGCGCACAAACTCTGTCACACAGAGATCGTAATCATTAATCTCTGTGAGAATTTCACGCATTAGGTGGTCTAGAACGCCCTCCATAGGGCCAAGTATTACGCGCATGTTGCTTTACCAAAACTGAATGAACCGAAAAATTCGAGGCGTGATTGTACGGTGTGCTTACAGAATTGTCACTATGAGTGTGGTGCATGTCTTAATGATGGTTTCGTCTCTTAATAGCGACATCTTTGGGAGGATGGCGTTATAATATCGAAAATGCCCAATATCCAGAGCTTTCATGACATATCAATTATTAAGCCTACCAGAATCAATCACTGACATTACTCCGCAGTTTATGGAAGGTGCAATCCTTGCCTCTAACTTAGCGACCAAACCACTCGATCCAGAAGAGTGGCTGGTTATCGTTGCGCCTGAAGCGGGTAAAGAGCTGGTAACAACGGTAACAGAACAGATTAATCGCCAGCACAACCTGATTCAGCGTAATGAATACCTATTAACAGACGTACTGGCTGAAGGTGACTTTAACGAACAGTTCGCTGATTTTTCTGAAGGCTTCATGATGGTTTGGCCAACAGTGGAAGAGCAGTGGCAGAGCGTGACAGTCGCGGATGGTACTCTGCGCATGTTGCAAGCGCTCTTAACCACCTTGATGCTTGCGATTGATGAAGAGCAAACTCAACAACAAATGATCGCTGCAGGGCTTACTAACCCACCATCGCTTGCCGATTTAGTGGGTCAAGTCGATCTGATGATCTCAGAAGTGGCAATGGCAGCGGATGAAGCTATGTTGGGCAATAAGTCCCAGAGCGTGAACCCGTTTAAAGACATTGGTCGAAACGACCTTTGCCCTTGTGAAAGCGGCAAGAAGTTTAAACAATGCTGCGGTAAAAGCAGCTAATCACGGCTTGTTGAGCAACTTAGTTTGTGTGAATAACAGACTCTCTTAATATGTTCAAAAGCTTAAGTAATAAAAAAGTCGACCTCGTGGTCGACTTTTTTGTTGTCCAAGTGTCAACGGCTTACTGCAAGTCCTTTTTCGACTTCACAAATTGAGAAATAACCACAATACCGAAAGCAACCAAGTTACCTGCAAAGATAATTACTAGCCACTGAGGCATAGAAAGATCGAAGAACTGCCACACAACCTTGCTGCAATCGCCGTAAGCCTCAAACATCCACGGAGCCCATTGGTTTAAAGGCGCCCAGCTAGGGAAGGTTACGAATAAGTCGCAGGTTGCGAAAGGGGACGGATTGAACTGGTAATCGACGTGCTCTAAAGCAAGCATCAAACCTTTGTATGCGCCAAATCCCCAGCTAGCAAGGCCTAACCAGCGTGATATTGGGTTATTCGGGGCAATCGCACCAATCATGGCGGCAACACCGATAGCGAGCATAGCAACGCGCTCATAGATACACATCACGCAAGGACCAAGCATCATCACGTGTTGGAAGAAGAGAGCGCACGCTTCAAAAAAGACAATAAAAGCCAGCAGTAAAAGCCAAGATAAACGTCCCTTAGAGAAGTCTTTGATCATTGCTAAAAAGTTCACGAATTGAATCCTGTCTATAAAATAAAAAAGCCCTGATTACTCAGAGCTTTTTATCTTGGATAAGTTTCCTAATCAACTAATATTTTTGATTAGTTAGTTATAGTTATTGTGGTTTGCGACACAGTGTTTAGCTTAGTGACCACCAGAGATAACTGGAGCGACGACTTCACCAGTGCGTTGAATGATCCAACCAGCATCGTAGAACCATGCTGTCATTGGCTCTACGATGAACACAATGCCTGCTAGGCCAACCAGTGCCAATACGATGGTGTATGGCAGCGCCATGATAACCATGCGACCGTAAGACAATCGAATTAACGGAGCAAGTGCTGATGTTAATAGGAATAGGAATGCAGCTTGGCCATTTGGTGTAGCAACAGAAGGTAGGTTAGTACCAGTGTTGATAGCAACAGCAAGTAGGTCAAACTGATCACGAGTGATAATGCCTTCAACCAGTGCAGTTTTCACTTCGTTGATGTAAACCGTACCTACGAATACGTTATCTGAAACCATCGACAAGATACCGTTGGCAACATAGAAGAGTGCGAGCTGTGCGCCTTTATCTTCAACGTGAAGTACAGCATCGATTACTGGCTTAAATAGAGCTTGGTCGATGATCACAGCAACAACAGCGAAGAAAACGGCAAGAAGTGCAGTAAATGGCAGCGCTTCTTCAAAGGCTTTACCCATAGAGTGTTCTTCAATAACACCCGTAAATGCTGTAGCTAAGATGATCACAGACAGGCCAATCAAACCTACTTCAGCAACGTGAAGTGCAAGGCCGACGATAAGCCAAACTGCGATTGCACTTTGAACCCATAGTTTTGCTACGTCTTGCTTTGTGCGGTTTGCACGTTCTTTGTTGTCAAACTCAACTAAGATTTGGCGAACATTCATTGGTAGTTGAGCACCGTAACCAAACACTTTGAATTTCTCGACAAGTGCACAAGTTAAAATACCGCAGAAGAAAACAGGTAGTGTTACTGGCAGCATACGGATGATAAATTCACCGAACTCCCAACCTGCTTGCTTAGCAATTACCAAGTTTTGTGGTTCACCTACCATGGTCATTACACCACCCAGTGCTGTACCCACACCAGCGTGCATTAGCAGTGAACGTAGGAAAGCACGGTAGTTTTCTAGGTCATCACGAGTTAGCTCTGAGATCTCTTCATCATGAGTATGATCGTGCGAAGACGTTGTGCCCTTGCCTGATGCAACCTTGTGGTAGATAGAGTAGAAGCCGACCGCAACGCTAATAACTACGGCGATTACTGTTAGTGCATCTAGGAATGCTGATAAGAAAGCGGCAGCAACACAGAAGGCAACGGAGAGTAAAATTTTAGATTGGATGCCAAGCAAGATCTTCGTGAAAATGAACAAAAGCAGTTCTTTCATGAAGTAAATGCCAGCAACCATGAATACGAGCAAGAGTAATACAGGAAGGTTTGCTTGCAGCTCGTGATAAACCATTTCTGGTTTGGTCATGCCAATGGCGACTGCTTGAATAGCTAATAGACCACCCGGTTGAAGTGGGTAGCATTTGAGAGCCATAGCTAGAGTGAAAATAAACTCAACCACCAATAGCCAGCCCGCAACAAATGGGTCAACTAGGAAGAAAACAAACGGGTTGATGATTAAAAAGGAAATGATGGCAAGTTTATACCAATCAGGAGCTTTACCAAGGAAGTTCTTGATAAAAGCGTTTCCGAGAGACATCGGCATGTTAATACTCTTTTATGTTGATTATGAATAGACAAGCAATACAACATTTTGAGAATCGAGCTATAGAAATTGTTAAAAACTATAACTAACAGTGACTTAGAAAAACTACATTCCATGTAATGTTCTGTGGTCTTGCCAAGTCACTCCCTTAGAAACTCAAGCACTGCTTATTTTTGAGCGCAACTTTACTCTTAGATAACATTTAGTCAACAGGAAAAGCCCTGTAGCCCTAAAAATACCTCTTTTTTGTTGAGAAACGCGATCAAAGTAGCGCAAGCATACCACTTAAAATGTGATAAAAACCGACTAGAATCAATATTTCAGCGAAATGATTGAAAATTACAGAATAACGACGGCTTATATATGATTATTACAACTTAATATTGCAAATTAATAGCTTTAAAAATATGACCAATCCCATTGATTCTAAAGAAAAATTGTTGTGTTAACGGTTTGTTTAAATGGTGGTTTAGAGTCGCTTGCTTTACAAACCTGAGGTGCAAACGTGTGCTGAACTTTAGAGTTATAACTCTAACGGTGTTTAGGGTGAGTAAAATTTTTGAGGGTGTTTCCGCTAGGTGTGAACTAGTGGTATGATGAGTAAATTAGAACAGAATAATTAAATTGGATTGAAGTGTAGATGGTCATTAAGGCGAAGAGCCCGGCAGGATTTGCAGAGAAGTATATCATTGAAAGTATTTGGAATGGCCGTTTCCCTCCAGGTTCTATCTTGCCCGCAGAGCGTGAGCTTTCTGAGCTGATTGGTGTTACACGTACTACGCTTCGTGAAGTACTACAACGTCTTGCTCGTGATGGTTGGTTGACAATCCAACATGGCAAACCAACTAAAGTTAACCAGTTTATGGAAACCTCAGGTCTTCATATCCTTGATACGCTAATGACGTTGGACGTTGATAACGCAAGCAAAATGGTAGAAGACCTGCTTGCTGCTCGTACTAATATCAGCCCGATCTTTATGCGTTATGCATTCAAAGCAAACAAAGAAGCTTCAGAGCGTACTATCAGTAACGTGATTGAATCTTGTGAAGCGCTACTTGCGGCACCAACTTGGGATGAGTTCCTAGAATCGTCGCCATACGCTGACAAGATCAAACAAGCGGTAAAAGAAGATTCAGAAAAAGATGAAGCGAAACGTCAGACGATCTTAATCGCGAAGACTTTCAACTTCTATGATTACATGCTTTTCCAACGTTTGGCATTCCACTCAGGCAACCAGATTTACGGCCTGATCTTTAACGGTGTGCGTAAACTTTATGACCGTATCGGTAGCTACTACTTCTCTAACCCAGAAGCACGACGTTTAGCGATGGACTTTTATAAAGAGTTGTTCATTATCTGTGAAAGTGGCGAGCGCGAAACTTTGCCATTAGTGATTCGTAATTACGGTATCGCAAGTGCACAAGTTTGGAATGAAATGAAAACGACATTGCCGACGAACTTCACTGAAGACGACAGCTAAGGCATAGGTTTACTATTGTTGTTCCTGTTTAGTCAGTGACGTAAAGAAAACGAAAAAGCGGCGAGATAATTCAATTATCTCGCCGCTTTTTATTTATCTGTCGTTACTAGAAAATTATCAGTGGGTCAGTTACTTACCTATGACGAGTAATTTATCTATGTGTAGCAACTTAAAATTTATCTAGGAGTAGTAACTTAACCCGCAAACTCTTCTGAGTCTGGACGGTTGGTAAATTGCACACCGTTTAGAAAATCGCAAAGTAGTTGGTCTTCACACACTTTGTAGTTTTTGTTTTCTGGCTTGCGGAAGTAAGCGCCGATTTCGTACTTGCTCAAGCTAATGCCAACCACTTCTAGTACGTCCAAAACATCTTCTGCTTTCATGTTTAATGCGATACGAAGCTTCATGAAGATCATGTTGTTCGTCAGTGCAACTTCAGGTTTAGGTTGCTCGCCTTCTTTTTTGCCACGCTTAAGGTTGATGAAACCATTTAGGAATACCGCCAACTCTTTATCTTTCATCTTAGAGCATGACTTGTCGTTGTCATCTTTTAGCCAGTTAATCACTTGGTCATGAGCAACAGTCACATCAGCTTGTTCGATAGCTTTGATGATTTGTGCATTTTTAAGGTTTAGTGCGTGTTGAATACGGCGCAAGATTTCGTTGTTAGTCACTGGGGATTCCTAAAAAGGGTTTTAGAGTAAAGAGGTGTTGGTTTAGCCTATTTTTGTCGACGAACCAATTTCTACTCTACATAGCATAGTTGACGGCGACTCTAACAGAGAACGCTAATTTTCGGTAGATATAAAAAATCCCCAATGCTGATTAACTCTTTCAAGTCAAAAATGCATTAGGGATTTAGTGATGGGTGCTTGTTATCTGACTGGAGTCAGAATTACATTACACGCATACCAGGTTGAGCACCTTCGTGTGGCTCAAGGATCCATAGGTCGCTGCCGCCAGGGCCCGCTGCTAGGATCATGCCTTCAGACATACCAAACTTCATCTTACGAGGTTTTAGGTTTGCTACCATTACAGTTAGCTTGCCTTCTAGCTCTTCAGGTTTGTATGCTGATTTGATACCAGAGAATACTTGGCGAGTCTCACCACCGATGTCTAGTTGGAACTTCAGTAGTTTGTTCGCTTTTGGTACTTCTTCACAAGAGATGATACGAGCGATACGCATGTCTACTGCTGCAAAGGCATCGAACTCAATCTCGTCTGTGATTGGCTCTTTGTCTAGCTCAGTTTGGCTTGCTTGCTCTTTTTCAGCTTCTGCTTTTTCTTTCGCTGCTGCTTCAGCGGCTGCATCTTCTTTAGAAGACTCAACCATTGCTTCCACTTTCTTAGGGTCAATGCGGTTGAATAGCGCTTTGAACTTAGTGATCTCGTGATCAGTTAGCGGAGTAGCAATCGCTTCCCACGTTAGCTCTTCGTTTAGGAAAGCTTCAGTGCGAGCTGCAAGCTCTGGCATCACTGGTTTCAGGTAAGCCATCAGTACGCGGAATAGGTTAATACCTACAGAAGAAACTTGTTGAAGCTCAGCTTCTTTGCCTTCTTCTTTTGCAAGAACCCAAGGTGCTTTTTCGTCGATGTACTGGTTAGCTTTATCCGCTAATGCAGTGATTTCACGGATAGCACGGCTGAATTCACGAGTTTCGTATAGCTCACCGATACGCTCAGCAGCAGCAACGAATTCGTTGTATAGCTCAGGCTCTGCAAATTCAGCAGCTAGCTTGCCTTCAAAACGCTTAGTAATGAAGCCAGCGTTACGAGAAGCTAGGTTAACAATCTTGTTTACTACGTCAGCGTTTACACGTTGAGTGAAGTCTTCAAGGTTAAGATCTAAGTCATCGATGCGGCTGTTTAGTTTCGCAGCGTAGTAGTAACGTAGACACTCAGGGTCTAGGTGGTTTAGGTACGTGCTTGCTTTGATGAATGTGCCTTTCGACTTAGACATCTTCGCACCGTTCACTGTTACGTAGCCGTGTACGAATACGTTGTTTGGCTTACGGAAACCTGCGCCGTCTAGCATTGCTGGCCAGAATAGGCTGTGGAAGTAAACAATGTCTTTACCGATGAAGTGGTAAAGCTCAGTTGTGCTGTCTTTCTTCCAGTATTCATCGAAGTTTAGATCGTCACGTTTGTCACATAGGTTCTTGAAAGAAGCCATGTAGCCAACAGGTGCGTCTAGCCATACGTAGAAGAACTTGTCTTTTTCGCCTGGGATTTCAAAGCCGAAGTAAGGTGCATCACGTGAGATATCCCACTGTTGCAGACCAGACTCAAACCATTCCTGCATTTTGTTTGCAGTTTCATTCTGTAGAGAGCCAGAACGAGTCCACTCTTTAAGCATGCTTTCGAACTGAGGTAGGTCGAAGAAGAAGTGCTCAGAGTCTTTCATTACTGGAGTTGCGCCAGAAACCGCTGATTTAGGGTTAATTAGCTCAGTTGGGCTGTATGTCTCACCACAGTTATCACAGTTATCACCATACTGGTCTTCTGACTTACACTTAGGGCAAGTACCTTTTACGAAGCGGTCTGGTAGGAACATCTCTTTCTCAGGATCGAAAAGCTGAGAAATAGTGCGGCTAGAAATGAAGCCGTTCTTTTTAAGTTCTAAGTAGATGTGAGAAGCTAGTTCACGGTTCTCTTCGCTGTGTGTGCTGTGGTAGTTATCAAAGCTGATATCAAAGCCAGCGAAGTCTTTTTGGTGCTCTTCACTAACAGCAGCGATCATCTCTTCTGGCGTGATACCCATCTGTTGAGCTTTAAGCATAATTGGCGTGCCGTGAGCATCGTCAGCACAGATGAAATTTACAGTGTTGCCACGTAGACGCTGGTATCGAACCCAGATATCAGCTTGGATATGCTCAAGCATATGGCCAAGGTGAATAGAGCCGTTAGCGTACGGAAGCGCACAAGTTACCAAAAGTTGTCTTGGATCAGTTGCCATACTTAATAATTCGCTTTTTTGATAGGTATAAATTTGAGAGGTAATACTACTTTATAACGTGTGATACGCCAAGGTATCAGACTAAGGATTCCCCTAGTTTTTTAGGGGTTCAGTCTTCATCTCGTGGGTGATAGCATAAATAAAAAAAGGAGTCCCAATGCGTAACTTTACTTCTAAGCAAGATTTCTGTTCATGGTTGAATGAGTTCGAGTCACCAATCCTCATCCCAGAGTGGGCGCTACACCAAAATATTGTATCGGTTGATCCGCGTGGATCATTTGTTATCACCTTACCTTTTGCCGCTAATCAGCTTGCGGTTGAATTGGAACAGTGGATTCACTCTCAGATTGAACAACAGCTTGTTAGCGCTTTTCAGTTTGAAGTGAAGGTGAAGCCGTCTGCGTTAGAAACCACGGTTGCGACACCATTGAAGGGGGTGAAGAACATCATCGCCGTGACATCTGCAAAGGGTGGGGTGGGTAAATCGACCACTTCAGTCAACCTTGCTTTGGCTTTATCTAAGTCTGGTTCAAAAGTGGGTTTGTTGGATGCGGATATCTATGGTCCTTCTGTACCTATGATGCTTGGCCAATTAGATGCGAAACCAGAAGTCCAGAATAACAAGTGGATGATGCCAATCGAAGCGCACGGTATTTTCACTCACTCTATCGGTTATCTTGTGTCGAAAGATGACGCTGCGATTTGGCGCGGTCCAATGGCGGCCAAGGCTTTAGGTCAGCTTGTTAACGAAACCGTATGGCCAGAGTTGGATTATCTAGTTATTGATATGCCACCGGGCACGGGCGATATTCAGCTGACGTTATCGCAACAGATCCCAGTGACCGGGGCTGTAGTGGTGACCACTCCTCAAGATTTGGCGCTAGCGGATGCACGTAAAGGCGTAGCGATGTTTGATAAGGTGAGTGTGCCAGTCGCAGGCTTAGTTGAAAACATGAGCTATCATATTTGTAGTCACTGTGGTGAGAAAGAGCATATCTTTGGTGTTGGTGGTGCCGAAGCTATGTCAGAAGAGTTTTACCTCGATATTTTGGCACAGATCCCTCTTCATATTGATGTGCGAGAAGATATCGATGCAGGTTGCCCGACGGTGATTCGTCGTCCAGATAGTGAACATACACGTCACTACTTAGAGCTTGCAGAGAATGTGGCTGCGAAGATGTTCTGGACTGGCAAGGCGAGACCAGAAGCGATTAACTTTTCTTTGGTTGAATAGCGAAAGATAATCAAAAAGTTGTGTTAATCATGTTGGATTAGATAAATAGCGGTTGGATTTAGGCTGATAGCCATTGGGGTTGTGCAAATAGTTGTAGGCAAGTTATTTGAAAGCAAACGATTGCATTCATTAAATGCATTGATATCATCAATTTGACTGCAATTAGCTAAAATGGCGACTAGAATCTATGTGCTTTAGCCCCTATAATCAGGCGGTTTATCTCTTCCCACCACCAAACCATATCGGGTGCAAAATTAATGTCTGATAATAATCAATGTGTCATCGTAGGTATCGCTGGCGCTTCAGCTTCAGGAAAAAGTCTGATTGCTAGTACAATTTATAATGAATTGCGCGAAAAAGTAGGCGACCATCAAATTGGTGTTATCACGGAAGATTGCTATTACAGCGACCAAAGCCACTTGAGTATGGAAGAGCGTGTTAAAACTAACTACGATCACCCAAATGCACTAGATCATGATCTTTTATGTGAACATCTACAGCAGCTAATGAGTGGCAACGCCGTAGAAGTTCCTGAATACAGCTACACAGAGCACACACGTACTTCTGAAACGACTACACTTACTCCAAAGAAAGTGATCATTTTAGAGGGTATTCTGCTTCTAACAGACCCGCGTCTTCGTAAACTAATGCACGCAAGTGTGTTTATGGATACACCATTAGACATCTGTCTATTACGCCGTGTTAAGCGTGATGTAGAAGAGCGTGGTCGTACAATGGACACTGTACTTAAGCAATACCAAGAAACAGTACGTCCAATGTTCATGCAGTTTATCGAGCCTTCAAAACAACATGCAGACATCATCGTTCCTCGTGGTGGTAAAAACCGTATTGCGATTGATGTGCTAAAAGCGCACATTGCGAAGTTGTTGAAGTCTTAATCGAATAAAATTTTGCCTAAGTGACTCACTTAGCTTTATTTTTTACCGAATCAGTGGCACTTTTATAGTGCCACTTTCTTTTGGAATCTAAGCAAGGAATATGCGGATGAAGAAACTACTCATTTTCATAGCTGTACCAGTGTTTGTTGTCGTTGCAGCAATTCTGGCACTAGTGCTGTTAGTGAATCCCAACCAATTTAAGCCATTAATTGTCGAACAAGCCCAAAAACACACAGGCCTAGAGCTAGTGATCGAGGGTGATATCAGCTGGCAATTCTTCCCATCCATTGGCTTTGAACTTGGTCAAACTGAATTACGCAACCCTGAAGGTTTTACGCAACCTAACCTATTTAAGGTTGATACCGTTGGCGTTGACGTTTCGGTTACTCCGCTATTTAGCAACCAACTAGAGATCGGCAACATTACTCTAGATGGTGCAGAATTCTATTTAGAAACGCTTAAAGATGGTCGCAAGAACATTGATGCACTAACGCAAGCGTCAGCGCCTCAAGAATCTGAGCCTGCAGCAGGCACAAGTTCTGAATCAGCGCCTGCCCCTCAAGAGCAAACTACCACAGACGCATCGGGTTGGACGATCAACCTTGCAGGCGTAACTGTATCAAACGCATTGTTTGAAATGGACGACAAGCAAGCGGGTTCATTCACTAAGCTATACGATGTGTCTTTGAATCTTTCTGAGTTTGCCGTTGATACATGGACAACCGCGACATTTGCGGCTTCTGGTGAGAACAATCAACAGAAGTTCTCTGCACAAGGCAGTGCAGAATTCAAATTAGCTGAAGGCTTTGCAAGTTACGCACTTCGTAATATCGACTTAAACGCTAAGTTCAATGATCCAGCGACGTCGATTGAGTCAGCAAAAATTGGCTTGAATACGTTTGAGTTCGATAAGGTAAACCAACTGACTTACGCTGTAATCGGTAATGCAGCTGGCCTTGACCTTGATCTTAAAGGTGGCGGTGAACTTACTGTTGATAGCGCGATTTCAAAAGTAACGCTGAACAAGTTAACGTTAGACTCAACATTCAAAGGCGACACGCTTCCTCAGTCTCCAATGAAAGTCGACATGCTGTCTGACTTAAGCTTCGATCTTAACAAGAGCCACCTGAGCTTTGTGTTAGAGAAGCTACAAGCTAACGCTATTGCATTAGACGGTAAAGCAGACGTAATCCTATCTGAAATACCAAAGGTTCGTTTCTCTCTTCATAGCCCGAATATTGATTTAGATGAATTCTTAGGCTTAGGCAATACAACAGAAACAGCGAGCACAGCGCCTTCTGGTTCTGCTGGTGGTTCAACGTCAAGTTCTGGTAGTTCAGATCCAGCTAAAGAAGTGGAACCTGATCTGTCGGCTCTGAAAACGTTAGACGTGAAAGGTGACATCACGATTGATAAGTTCAAGGCGAACAACGCGAAGATGCAGAATGTTAAAACCGCATTTTCGGTTAACCGTGGTATCGCAGAGCTAACCTCATTCACCTCGAATCTTTACCAAGGTTCTATTTCTGCTACTGCAAAGTTAGACGCTCGTAAAACACCAGCGACTTACACGGCTAAGAAGAAAATCAAAGGCGTGAAAGTACAACCGTTACTGGTTGATGTTGCAGATAACGATATGCTGGAAGGTACCGGTAATATTGATGTCAACGTGAAAGGTAAGAGTCTAACTCCGACGGGTATCAAGAAAAACCTAGTCGGTACTATCGCGATTAACTTTGAAGATGGTGCAGTTAACGGCATCAACGTAGCTCAACTGATTCGAGAAAACTACGCTAAGATCAAGGGCGAGAAAGTTGAAAGCACAAATGAAGCTCAAAAAACGGACTTCAGTGCAATGAAAGCGACGCTGAAAGTGGATAAAGGTTGGGTTTCAACTAACGACTTATCAGCACAGTCGCCACTGTTACGTGTGACAGGTCAAGGTAAAGCAAACTTCATCAATGAAACGGTCGACTTCCTTGTGCGTACATCAATTGTGGGTTCACTTGAAGGTCAGGGCGGTAAGAGCATCGACGACCTGAAAGATGTGACTATCCCAATCAAGGTAACAGGTCAGTGGGCAGCCCCGAAATTTGCACTTGTTTTTGATGATGTATTGAAACAGAAAGCACAGAAAGAAATTGATCGTGGTTTAGAAAAGTTAGACGAAAAGTACGGTGACAAGATCAAAGATGAGAAAACAAGAGACGCAGTAAACGGTCTACTAAAAGGTTTGTTTAACTAGTCTTCATCTCATTTAAAAATGAACAAAGCGCCACTCCTGTTGTAGGAATGGCGCTTTTTATTTTTGGCTCGATAATACTCAAGAGAGATTCCCTATGACACTCGTCCCTCGCTCTAGGGAATGACGATAGGCCGTCGTCCTTTGTTCAAGAGCGTAACGGCCTAGTGGTCGTCATCCTCGAGAGGGAAGAATGACCGAGTCGGGGATCTCTGGTTGAAGGTGATTACCAGTCAACGCCTTGTAGCGCTTTAACACCAGATTCAAAAGCGTGTTTCACATTGCGAACTTCAGATACTGTATCTGCTATCTCAGTAAGAGTACGGTGCGCGCCACGACCTGTAATGATGACAGACTGCATCTTCGGGCGGTTATTCAACGCCTCAACCACTTCATCGAGTTCGATGTAACCGTAGCTAACCATGTAAGTCAGTTCATCAAACAGAATCACATCGATCGACTCATCAGCCAGCATGCGTTGGCACTCTTTCCATACACGCTGCGCAGCTTCAATATCTTGCGCTTTGTTCTGAGTTTCCCAAGTAAAGCCTGTGCCCATGACTTGGAACTCGACATCAAGCTTTTGCAGAACGTTTTTTTCGCCGTTATCCCAGGTACCTTTAACAAACTGAGCAACGGCGCATTTCTTACCATGACCAACTGCACGTGTAATCGTACCAAAACCGGATGTTGATTTACCTTTACCGTTACCCGTGATGACCAGCAATAGGCCTTTTACTTCTTGTGCTGCAGCGACACGTGCATCGACTTGTTCTTTTACTTTCTGTTGTCTTGCTTTGTGGCGTTGTTCTTTGTTGTCTTCAGTCGACATAACAAATCCTTTTAAGTTGTGATTGCGTCTATCATAGCCTAACTTAACGATAGCAAAAACCATCGGAAGAACAGGTGATTAGGGATGAAAAAGATACTCGTAGTTTGTATGGGGAATATTTGCCGCTCGCCAACAGGTGAAGCGGTGCTAAGGAAGAAAGCGCAACAGCTGGATATTGATGTTGTGGTCGACTCTGCGGGGACGATTGGTTTTCATCAAGGCAACCCGCCAGACTCGCGATCCAAATCTGCAGGAGAGAAGCGAGGCTACAGCTTTAAGGGGATTACTTCTCGTAAAGTGGTAGATAATGACTTCGAAGAATTTGACCTGATACTCGCGGCCGATAGGGCGAATTTAGACGACTTAATGAGCCAATGCCCAGTTCACCTCCAATACAAGCTCGCATTATTTTTGAGCTTTGGAGAGTCACAATATCAAGAGATCCCCGATCCGTATTATGGTGAGGGAAATGGTTTTGAATTGGTGTTGGATTTAATCGAAGAGTCTAGCGAAGCGATACTGCGTTCGATGTAGTGTAGGAACAATGTACGTCGTTTTGTTATCAGCGTAAGGGCTGACCGATAGGTATAAAAAAGGCCGACATTGAATGTCGGCCTCTCTAAATCTAACTTAAAGCTACAGCTAAGATTACTTAGACATTACTTTGTAGATTGGGTCTTCTGCAACGTTCGCTTCAACTAAGCTACCTGCTTTGTGCAGCATAGCAACACAGTCTTGGCTTAGGTGGCGAAGGTGAAGTGTTTTACCTAGCGCCGCGTAACGGTCAGCAATCGTGTCGATCGCTTCAATTGCAGAGTGGTCAGTCACGCGTGAGTTTGCGAAATCAACGATTACATCTTGTGGATCGTTGTATGCGTCAAACAACTCTAGGAAGTTAGCCGTTGAACCAAAGAAGATTGGGCCGTTAACTTTGTACTCTTTTGAGCCTTCAGCGTTTACTGATGTATCTGCGTAGATGTGTTTAGCATGTTGCCAAGCAAACATTAGCGCAGAAGCGACAACACCAACACCTACTGCCACAGCAAGATCAGTCAGTACTGTTACTACGGTAACAAGAACGATAACGAAGAAGTCTTGTTTAGGAACGCGACGCGCAAGCTTGAAGGTTGCCCATTCAAATGTGCCGATAACAACCATGAACATTACGCCCACAAGTGCTGCTAGAGGAATCATTTCAATCAGTGCAGAACCGAACAGGATGAACATCAGTAGTGCAACTGCGGCGACGATACCTGAAAGACGACCACGACCACCTGAGTTTACGTTGATCATCGATTGACCGATCATCGCACAACCACCCATCGCACCGAATACAGAACACGTTACGTTAGCCATACCTTGACCAACACATTCACGGTTAGATTGACCACGAGTGTTTGTCATTTCGTCTAGTACTGTCAGTGTCAGCAGAGATTCAATCAGGCCGATAGCCGCAAGGATAATTGCGTAAGGCAGGATGATCTGTAGTGTATCTAAAGAAAACGGAACAGCAGGAATTGAGAATGTTGGAAGAGAGCCCGCTAGCGTAGCAGCTTCGTCACCAGACATTGTACGTAGGAAGTCGACAACAGTGCGAGTTTCAAGGTCAAGACCCACAACCAAAGCCGTTACTGTAACAATAGCAACTAATGAAGATGGTACTGCTGTTGTTAGCTTAGGTAGGAAGTGGATGATAGCCATTGTAAGGGCTACTAGACCTAGCATTAGTGTCATTTGACCGCTTGGTAACCAAGTCAACGCACCTGTTACGTCTGGCGCTTTAAATTGACCAAGTTGAGCTAGGAAGATAACAATGGCCAAACCGTTCACGAAACCAATCATTACTGGGTGTGGAACGATACGGATAAATTTACCTAGTTTAAATACACCTGCTGCAATTTGCAGAAGGCCAGCCAGCATAACGGCTGCGAATAGGTATTGAACACCATGGGTTGCCACTAGGCTCACCATTACAACGGCCATTGCGCCGGTTGCGCCAGAAATCATACCTGGACGGCCGCCAAAGACAGAAGTGATTAAACCTACGATGAATGCTGCATAAAGACCAACCATTGGGTCAACGCCAGCAACAAAGGCGAATGCTACAGCTTCAGGTACCAGAGCCAGGGCTACTGTAAGACCTGAAAGCACGTCATTCTTTACAGAGTGCTTTGAAAATTGTGGGAATTCGAACATGTTTGCTCAGCTATGCTTAAGATGGATTTACCGACACGGGTGTATTGCGTAGCCAAACAGTGATGGAAAAGAGCGGCAATAGCGAAGTGTCGAAAAGATAAGTGCGCGAATGCTACCCAAAAATGTGATTAAGTTCAAGGTTGAACCTAACTTTGAGTAATATATCTGTTAATTTTTATTCGATTAGTAGATATGAAAAAGGCTGCTTTAATAAGCAGCCTTTGATTCTATTTACTCGCGATTACCTATCAGTAATCACTAGTAGTTTGGCTTAGTCATCGCCGCGCCAGCTTTGTTCGACGCTGCCTGACTGCCTGCACCTTTCGATACAAAACGTTCAGTGCGGAACGGAGCTGCAATCACTTCAATCTCTTTGATCTCTTGAGGACCAGGAGCTTTAGTCATTGGTGAACCGGCTTGCTTCTTAGCAACAGCTGCCTTTGGTGCCGCTTTAGGAGCTTCTGCTTTAACAACAGGTGCTTCTTCAACTTTTGCACTTTCAGCTTTAGGCGCTTCAGCTTCAACAACTGGTGTTGCTTCTGCTTGCACAGCTTCTGCTACAACAGGCGCTTCAACTTTCGTCGCTTCTGCAATCACTGGAGCTTCAACTTTCGCGGTTTCAACAACCACTGGTGCTTCTTCAACGACTGCAGGAGCTTCAACTACAGCAGGAGTCTCAGCTACTTGAGCTTCAACAGCAGCATCTTCACGACGGATGATAACTTTACCCATTGCAAGCTCTGGACATGCGAAGCCGCCAGTCATTGCTACGTTGCTTTGTGGTGCCGTCTCTAGAGCAACATTCTGCTCTTGAACAGATGTTTGAGCTTCAGCTGCTACTTGAACTTCAGTCACTTCAGGCTTTGCCTGCTTGTGGTGAGGTTTTGGAATGAAGCGAGGCATCACTTTACCCATAGCCATCTCTGGAGAAGCTACACCACCTTTACGTAGGCGGAATGGGTTAGGGCGACGATCACGACCGCGACGACGACGTTGACCACTTGCACGTAGGTGACGTGGAGAACGACGGTTACGACGTTGTTTCGGCTCTTCCTGTTCAGTTTGCTCTGCATTCGCTTGAGTTGCTTCTACTTGTTCCGCAACTTTTTGCTCTTGAGCTACTGACTGTTCTTTTGAAACAGATAGTTCTTTAGCAGCAACCTGCTCTTTTGAAGCGTTATCTTCAGCTTGAGCTTGTTGGTCTTTAACACGAACTTGCTTGTTCAGTTTACGACGCTGACGACGCTCTTTAATCTTAGCTGCTTTCGCTTCAGGTTTAGCCTTAGGCGCTTCCGGTTTACCAACTTGTGCTTCTGCTGCTAGCTGTAGACCTTCTTCTGCTAATTTAGATGGTGCTTGCTCTTCGCGTTGCTTCTGCTCATCACGTGGCTTGTTGCGACGGTCTTGCTTAGGCTTGCGAGGCTGACGAGTTTGCTGTGGAGCTGCTTCTTTTTGCTCTTCAGGCTTCTCATCACGAGCTGGCTTACGGCGGCGTTTGTTGTCACGGTTTTCGTTACGATTGTCACCACGTTCACCACGGTCGTTACGCTGTTCGCCACGCTCACCACGTTGGTTACGACGACGGTTATCGTTACGATCACGGCGTTGACGGTTGCCGTTGTTACGATTGTTTTTAGGTTTTTCTTCTTCTTTCTTCTCTTCTTCTTTTTTCTCTTCTTGAGTTGAAGAGCCAAATAAGAAGCTACCGATAGCTTTGAAGAAACGACCAATTAGGCCTGGTTCTTGAGTCGCTGCTGGTTCAGCTTTCTTCTCTTCTACAGCTTTAGGTGCTGGAGCAGGAGTTGGTGCTGATTGAGCAGGAGCTGCGAAGCCTTTCAGAGCAGGTTCTTCGATCTTCTTAGGACGAATAGTCTGTTCAGCAGGCTCTTTGCTTTCCGCTTCTTTTAGAGCTTCTAGCTTGTTAGGCAGCAAGTAAGACAGTAGATCGAACTCTTCACCTTCACGAACACGGATAACCTCAAAGTGCGGCGTTTCCATGTCTGAGTTAGGAACAACAGTGATCTTAACTTCTTGGTTTTTCTCAATGTGGTTTACTGAGCGACGTTTTTCGTTCAGAAGGTAAGAAGCGATTGGAACAGGCACAACAGCAAGTACCTGTGCTGTGTTGTCTTTTAGAGCTTCTTCTTCAATCAAACGTAGAACAGAAAGTGCTAGAGATTCGTTATCACGAACAACACCAGTACCTGTACAACGAGGACAAATGTGGTGGCTTGCTTCTGCTAGTGATGGGCTCAAACGTTGACGAGACATCTCTAGAAGACCAAAGCGAGAAATACGACCAATCTGAACACGTGCGCGATCTAAACGAACGGCATCACGTAGACGGCTTTCTACTTCGCGTTGGTGGCGAACCGGAGTCATATCGATAAAGTCGATCACAACAAGACCACCTAGGTCACGTAGACGTAATTGACGTGCAATTTCATCGGCAGCTTCTAGGTTAGTGTTAAGTGCTGTTTCTTCAATATCGCCGCCCTTTGTTGCACGAGCAGAGTTGATATCGATAGAAGTCAGTGCTTCTGTTGGGTCGATTACGATAGAACCACCAGATGGAAGACGAACTTCACGTTGGAAAGCAGATTCGATCTGGCTTTCAATCTGGTAATGGCTGAATAGTGGCACTTCACCATCGTATTTCTTAACGCGATTCATGAAATCTGGGCGTATTAATTGAATGTGCGCTTGAGCACGTTCAAAAATAGTATTGCTGTCGATTAGAATCTCGCCAATATCACGACGTAGGTAGTCACGAATTGCGCGAACAATAACGTTACTCTCTTGGTGAATTAGGAAAGGAGCTGCATTTGAATCAGAAGCTTGCTTGATAGCGCCCCAATGGTTCAATAGAACATTCAGGTCCCACTCTAGCTCTTCTGCACTTTTGCCAACACCCGCTGTACGCACGATTAAGCCCATACCTTGAGGAAGCTCAAGAGTGCTTAATGCTGCTTTCAGTTGAGTGCGTTCATCACCTTCGATACGACGAGAAATACCGCCAGCACGAGGGTTATTAGGCATAAGAACTAAGTAACTACCAGCTAAAGAGATGAAAGTTGTCAGTGCAGCACCTTTGCTACCACGTTCTTCTTTCTCTACTTGTACGATTACTTCTTGACCTTCTTTTAGCACTTCTTTAATGCTAGGACGGCCTTGGTATGTATAACCTTCAGGGAAGTATTCGCGGGCAATTTCTTTAAGAGGGAGGAAACCGTGACGTTCTGCGCCGTAATCAACGAATGCCGCTTCTAGGCTTGGTTCAATACGGGTAATACGTCCTTTGTAGATATTCGCTTTCTTTGACTCGTGACCTGGACTTTCGATATCTAGATCGAACAGTCGTTGGCCATCAACCAAAGCGACACGCAACTCTTCTTTTTGAGTTGCGTTAATTAACATTCTTTTCATTTAGAAGTTCTCATTGTCTTTTCTTATTTTCATCATTGTTCTTATCGCTTTATTTCGTTTCTCATGGTGCCAGATCCCATGGCTTTATCGGTGCAGCCTCCCGGCTGGAGAGGGATGCTCTGGGGCACGTCAGTCATCATAGGGATTTAGCCTATGATCCGCGATGTGGCGGTGAATACTCAACATGAGTGTACGTGAGTAGAGCGATAAGGAACTCAGTTGACCGTGTCTTACGCCGATTGCAGCACTGTCTAATCTGAGTTATCTACTCATTTACTTGCTTATGAATGGTTAGCTGTTTAAATAATAGTCAAACCATTGATAGCAGCTGTGAACTATAGCAGCGGTCGGTAAACACAGCAATCTGCTTTGTCGGAATGCTGTAAAAAAAACAGTTTTTGTTTGGGTTTTGATAGCTCTAACTCACTGTCTATAAATAATTTATCAATTGATATTTTAATTTGCAGGAATCTTGATGCTTTTTTGTTCGAAGAATCAAAGAAATATAGAACTTCAATGACCATTTTGGGATAGATCGGTAAGGATTAGGGATAAATAAGTTCGGAATAGGGCTAAGAAAATCTCAATTATCAAAAGTGACAGTGATACAATAGCGCAATGAGCGAAATTAGAACCCAAGTCCAATTCGTCGACATTGACGAAGATATGGCTGGTCAGCGTATTGATAACTTCTTACGCAACCAATTAAAAAACATCCCGAAAAGCATGATTTACCGAATCGTGCGTAAAGGCGAAGTCCGCGTAAATAAAAAACGCATCAAGGCTGAATACAAACTAAAAGCTGGCGATTTAGTTCGTATCCCTCCGGTTACTATTGAAGAGAAAACAGAAGAGAACGTGCCGAGCACGAAACTCAACAAGGTTTCAGAATTAGAACAGTGCATCATTTATGAAGATGATCACATGCTAATTCTTAACAAACCGTCTGGCACTGCTGTTCATGGTGGTAGCGGATTAAAATTTGGCGCGATTGAAGCATTACGTGCTCTTCGCCCTGATGCTCGTTTTCTTGAATTAGTGCACCGTATCGATAGAGATACGTCTGGCATTTTGCTTGTTGCTAAGAAGCGCTCGGCGCTAAGACACCTTCAAGCACAGTTCCGTGAAAAAACGGTTCAAAAATACTACTTCGCTTTAGTTATGGGCGAATGGAAGAACAGCTGCAAAGTCGTCAACGCACCTTTGTTGAAAAATGAAGTGAACAGCATTGTTCGAGTTAACCCGAATGGTAAAGCTTCTGAAACCCGTTTTAAGGTTTTAGAAAAATTCCAAGAGGCGACGTTGATTCAAGCAAGCCCAATTACAGGCCGAACACACCAAATTCGTGTGCACGCTCAGTATACTGGTCACCCAATTGCTTGGGATGATCGCTACGGTGATCGTCGTTTTGACGCTTACACGGGTAAGGTTGATCTTGATCGTCTGTTCCTACATGCAGCAAACATCAAGTTCACACACCCAGGTAGTGAAGAGAAGATGGATATCTCGGCGCCAATGGAAAGAAGGCTAGAGAAAGCCCTAACTGGTTTACGTAAGCTTTAAGAAGATACGAGATACGAAGGTATAGAGTGCCTCTAAATTTGTTCTTCAGTATCCATAAATGAGAAAGGTTGACGAATATCGTCAACCTTTTTTGTTTTCATCTGTTGTAGAAGATCCCCAAGTCGCTCGTTCCTCGCTCTTGAGGATGACGACTTTTTAAAATCACGCTCTATATCATTAGTTGGTTAGATAAAATTGCGTGTTCCGCCATTCCCTAGACTGACGAAGGAAGGAGTAGGGAATCTCTAACAAAGAGAGCGTATCCGTTATAGTACACCCATTCCTTGCGCTTCTAACATATCGACTAGATCGATCAGCGGTAAGCCGATCAAAGTATTTGGGTCTTTCCCTTCCATCTGTTTAAACAACGCGATGCCTAACCCTTCACACATAAAGCTACCTGCGCAGTAATAAGGCTGCTCTTTTTCAACATAACTAATGATCTGTTGCTTAGTTAAATCGCGGAAATGCACTACAAAGGTGTCGAGACGTGTGTCAGCTTCATTGGTTTCGTTGTTCCAAACCGAAAGCCCAGTATAAAAAGTAATGCTCTTGCCGCTTTGACGAGATAACTGCTCGATCGCTTTTTCTCGAGTGTGAGGCTTACCAATGATCTCTCCATCAATTACGCAAACCTGATCAGAACCAATGACTAAGCTAGGTTGCTCCACAACACAAGACTTAGCTTTGGTCTCAGCAAGGCGCATCACCAACTGTTGTGGTGTCTCTTCTGGAAGCGGCGTTTCATCGCAGTCTGGCTTGGCTGTAATGAAGCTTAACTGTAGTTTTTTGAGGATCTCTTGCCTAAATGGTGATGTAGAGGCTAAAACTAGTTGGTAATTTCTCATTTTAATTTACAATTCAAGGAAGCATTTATCTCAGGATAACGTAACTTGTCCTGCTATTCATAATGCTCTGAATAGGAAAGGCAGGAAAGTACATTTTTTTTGCCATTTCCTTTGACTAAACACGATTTGGAAGATAAGATTCGCGCCCTATGCAAAAGGAAAAAATACCGCGTACAGTTGATCCGGCAAGAACGGCTCAAAAACGACTCGATATGGATGGTATCATCCAGGTCAGTCTTTTGAAGCGTTTAACTGAAGCAACTGAAGGCGTAAAACGTGACGCGCAAGTCTCAATGTCATTTGGGCTTGATGAACAACGATTAGTCGTTATCTCTGGTAAAGCTAACGTCGAAGTCGATTTAGAGTGTCAACGTTGTAATGAGGTTTTCGCACATGAGTGCGATGTCCAATTTACTTATACTCCTGTTTACAGTGAGAAAAGTGAAGAGGAAGCACCGGAAGAGTACGATTTGGTAGATCTGAACGAGTACGGTGAGTTAGACCTGATTCAATTAGTTGAAGACGAGTTCATCCTTGGATTGCCACAAATAGCAATGCACGACGATGCGAAATGTAGCGTTAACTCAAATAACTTGGTGTTTGGTGAACTTCCTGAAGAAATTGAGGAAGACAAAAAGCCGAATCCATTTGATGTTTTAAAAAGCTTAAAGAAGTAATTGCTTCTTTAAGAATTTACATAGGAGTAGGGTCAATGGCCGTACAAAAGAGCAAGAAATCACGTTCAATGCGTGGCATGCGTCGTTCACACGATGCGCTAACTACAGCTGCACTTTCTGTAGACGCAACTTCAGGTGAAACTCACCTACGTCACAACGTGACTGCCGAAGGTTTCTACCGCGGCAAAAAGGTTATCAACAAGTAAGGTTGACCTTTGCAAAATCTAACCGTTGCGCTTGATGCAATGGGCGGGGACTTCGGTCCTCGTGTAACAGTGCCTGCCGCCGTGCAGGCACTGTCGTATTTCCCAGAGCTAAAAGTCATTCTAATAGGTGATCGAAACGCGATCACATCTCAATTATCTTCATTAGGTCGAATGCCTGATTCTCGTTTGAGTATCCAGCATTGTGATCGAATCATTTCCAATTCTGAAAAACCTTCACTAGCCTTACGTAATAGTCAGGGTAGCTCTATGCGTGCCGCTATCGATCTGGTTGCCGAATCACAGGCTGATGCTTGTGTGAGTGGTGGTAACACTGGCGCATTGATGGCTTTATCCCGTTTCAGACTCAAGCTTCTTCCCGGTATTTATAGGCCTGCATTGGTTTCAGCTTTGCCTACTGCATCCGGAAATCGCACATGGATGCTTGATTTAGGGGCGAACGTTTCTAGTGACGCAGATTCACTGTTTCAGTTTGCTGTCATGGGCAGTGCATTAGCAGAACAACATTTAGGTCGCGCACCACGTGTCGCTATCTTGAATATCGGTGCAGAAGAAATTAAAGGCAATGACCTTGTAAAACGATGCGCTGAAATGTTGTCTAATACTCAGTCTGTGAACTTCATAGGCTATATTGAAGGTAATCAATTACTTCAAGATGCTGCTGATGTCGTCGTATGTGATGGTTTTGTGGGCAATGTCTGCTTAAAAACGTGCGAAGGTACGGCTCAGCTCTTTATTGATAAGCTAAAAACGCGCATGATGGCTTCAACAATAAAGGGTTGGATAGCCAGAATGCTGTTTTCTGAGCTATTTACTGAATTAAAAACCTTGAACCCCGACCAGTATAACGGCGCAAGTTTGTTAGGATTGCGCGGCATTGTCATTAAAAGTCATGGAAGTGCTGATGTGTCTGCAGTCGTCAACGCGATTGGTGAAGCAGTACACGAGGTCAAACGACAAGTCCCCAGCCGCATTAGCGATCGTTTGGAAGCGGTTTTACTCGAGAGGCATTATTAGTCTTCATGTATAGCAAAATTTTAGGTACTGGCAGCTACTTGCCATCTCAGGTGCGTACTAACGCAGACTTAGAGAAAATGGTAGAGACTAGCGATGAGTGGATCGTTGCTAGAACGGGTATTAAAGAGCGTCGTATTTCAGCGGAAAACGAAACCGTTGCTGATATGGCGTTTTACGCTGCTGAAAATGCCATTGAAATGGCAGGTATCGACAAAGAAGAGATTGATTTAATCATCGTTGCGACAACCAGCAGTAGCCACACATTCCCGTCTTCGGCATGTCAGGTACAAGGCAAGCTTGGTATCAAAGGCTGCCCTGCGTTTGATTTGGCTGCAGCGTGTTCTGGTTTTGTCTACGCACTGTCTGTTGCTGATCAACACATCAAGACTGGCATGTGTAAGAACGTTTTGGTAATTGGTGCGGATGCACTGTCAAAAACCTGTGATCCGACTGACCGCTCTACTATCATCCTATTTGGTGATGCAGCAGGCGCGGTGGTTGTAGGCGCAAGCGAAGAGCCAGGTATTTTGTCTACTCATATTTACTCTGATGGTAAATACGGTGAGCTTCTAAGCCTAGAAGTACCAGAGCGCGGCGGTGATGCAGACAAATGGCTGCACATGGCGGGCAACGAAGTATTTAAAGTGGCGGTAACTCAGCTTTCTAAGCTAGTTAAAGACACCTTAGCGGCGAACAATATGGATAAGTCAGAGCTTGATTGGTTAGTTCCACACCAAGCGAACTACCGTATTATCTCGGCAACCGCTAAAAAGCTGACGATGTCGCTTGATCAAGTAGTGATTACTCTTGATAAGCACGGCAACACGTCAGCAGCTACCGTACCAACGGCCCTAGATGAGGCTGTTCGCGACGGGCGAATTAAACGTGGTCAAACGCTTCTACTTGAAGCATTTGGCGGCGGCTTCACTTGGGGTTCTGCGTTAGTTAAATTCTAACCCTAAGCGATAATCAACAAACAAGGCACATAACTTATGTGCCTTATTCAATTTTTTGCTTTGCTTAAAGGAAAATTACAATGAGCAAATTTGCTATCGTATTCCCAGGCCAAGGCTCTCAAGCTATCGGTATGCTTGCTGACCTAGGCGAACAGTATGATGTTGTTAAAAAGACATTTGCTGAAGCTTCAGAAGCACTTGGTTACGATCTATGGGCATTGGTTCAAGATGGTCCTGTAGAAAATCTAAATGAAACTTTTCGCACTCAACCGGCTCTATTAACAGCGTCTGTTGCAATTTGGCGTGTATGGCAAGAGCTTGGCCTAGAGCAACCTGTAAATCTAGCAGGTCACAGCCTAGGTGAATATTCTGCTCTTGTATGTGCCGGCGTTATCGACTTTAAAGAAGCGATCAAGCTGGTTGAACTACGTGGTCAACTGATGCAAGAAGCGGTTCCTGCAGGTGTTGGTGCAATGTACGCAATCATCGGTCTAGACGATGAAGCGATTGCTAAAGCGTGTGAAGAAGCTGCGCAAGACGAAGTTGTGTCTCCAGTTAACTTTAACTCTCCTGGCCAAGTTGTTATCGCGGGTAACAAAGCTGCAGTAGAGCGTGCTGGTGCACTTTGTAAAGAAGCGGGCGCTAAGCGTGCACTTCCGTTACCTGTTTCTGTGCCGTCTCACTGTGCACTGATGAAGCCAGCAGCAGATAAGCTAGCAGTGGCTCTAGAAGCTCTAGAGTTCAACACGCCAGTATTGCCTGTTATCAATAACGTTGATGTTATTGCTGAAACAGACCCTGCAAAAATTAAAGACGCACTTGTTCGTCAGCTATACAGCCCAGTTCGTTGGACTGAAGGTGTACAAGCGATGAATGAGCAAGGCGTTGAGAAGCTACTTGAATTAGGCCCTGGTAAAGTTCTTACTGGTCTAACAAAACGAATCGTAAAAACTATGACAGCTGCTGCAGTTAATGATACTGCATCACTAGAAGCTGCTAAGTAAATAACCACTTAATAGAGAAGTTATGATGAATTTAGAAGGCAAAGTTGCACTAGTTACAGGCGCAAGCCGTGGCATCGGTCGTGCAATCGCTGAACTTTTAGTTGAGCGTGGTGCTAAAGTTATCGGTACTGCGACATCTGAAGGCGGCGCAGCTGCAATCAGCGAGTACCTTGGTGAGAACGGTAAAGGTCTTGCTCTTAATGTAACGGATACTGACTCAATTGCTGCTACACTGAAAACCATCAACGATGAATTCGGTGCGATTGACATTCTAGTTAACAACGCAGGTATCACTCGTGATAACCTACTGATGCGTATGAAAGACGACGAATGGAATGACATCATCGATACTAACCTAACTCCTATCTTCCGCATGTCTAAAGCTGTATTGCGTGGCATGATGAAGAAACGTCAAGGCCGTATCGTAAACGTTGGTTCTGTAGTAGGTACTATGGGTAACGCTGGTCAAGCTAACTACGCAGCTGCAAAAGCAGGCGTAATTGGTTTTACTAAATCAATGGCTCGTGAAGTTGCGTCTCGTGGCGTTACAGTGAACACTGTAGCTCCTGGTTTCATCGAAACTGACATGACTAAAGCGCTAAATGATGACCAACGTGCAGCAACTTTGGCGAATGTACCAGCAGGTCGACTAGGTGACCCTCGCGAAATCGCTGAAGCTGTGGTATTTTTGGCGTCACCTGCGGCAGCTTATATCACAGGTGAAACACTTCACGTCAATGGCGGTATGTACATGGTGTAAATTATGTGCAACATTTGTGCATGATTTAAGTCAAGATCATACGTAATTTCGGTTAAAATCGTGAAAATTGTGGTTTGACCAGAAAAGTTGACCTTGCAACTTTCAATAGATTGAATAAACTACGGAAAACATCGCATAAAGCGAACTCTGTAAAGGAAAAGAAAAAATGAGCAACCTCGAAGAACGCGTAAAGAAAATCATTGTTGAACAGCTAGGTGTAGACGAAGCTGAAGTTAAAAACGAAGCTTCTTTCGTTGATGACCTAGGTGCAGATTCTCTAGACACAGTAGAGCTAGTAATGGCTCTAGAAGAAGAATTCGACACTGAAATCCCAGATGAAGAAGCTGAGAAAATTACTACTGTTCAAGCAGCTATCGATTACGTAACTAGCGCTCAGTAATAATCTCTCCCAGGCGGTCACCTCGACCGCCTGTGTTTTATCTAACTCATCTATCCTCATCTTAAATCACCTCAATCCCCGGAGTGTAAAATCGTGTCCAAGCGTCGTGTAGTTGTCACTGGCATGGGTATGTTGTCACCGGTAGGCAACACTGTAGAATCTTCTTGGAAAGCCCTGCTAGCTGGTCAAAGTGGTATCGTTAATATCGATCATTTTGATGCAACCAATTTCTCAACTCGTTTTGCAGGTCTAGTTAAAGACTTTAACTGCGAAGAGTATATGACTAAAAAAGATGCTCGTAAGATGGACTTGTTCATCCAGTACGGCGTCGCAGCAGGTATTCAAGCTTTAGATGATTCAGCCCTAACTATTACTGAAGAAAACGCTCCACGTGTGGGTGTTGCTATCGGTTCTGGTATTGGTGGTCTTGGTTTGATCGAAGCCGGTCACCAAGCTCTAACTGAAAAAGGCCCTCGTAAGATCAGCCCGTTCTTCGTACCGTCGACGATCGTGAATATGATTGCTGGTCACATGTCTATCATGCGTGGCCTACGCGGTCCAAACATCGCGATTTCTACTGCATGTACGACTGGCCTACATAACATTGGTCACGCGGCTCGTATGATTGCATACGGCGATGCAGACGCAATGCTAGCGGGTGGTGCTGAAAAAGCATCAACTCCACTAGGTATGGGCGGTTTTGGTGCGGCTAAAGCACTTTCTACTCGTAACGATGAGCCTCAAAAAGCTTCTCGTCCATGGGACAAAGGCCGTGATGGCTTCGTTCTTGGTGACGGTGCAGGCATGATGGTTCTTGAAGAGTACGAACATGCGAAAGCTCGTGGCGCTAAGATTTACTGTGAGCTAGTTGGCTTCGGTATGTCGGGTGACGCTTACCACATGACATCTCCAAGTGAAGATGGCTCAGGTGGCGCACTAGCAATGGAAGCGGCTATGCGTGATGCTGGCATTACTGGTGAACAAATCGGTTATGTAAACGCACACGGTACTTCGACTCCTGCAGGTGACGTAGCGGAAGTTAAGGGCATCAAGCGTGCTCTTGGCGAAGCAGGCAGCAAGCAAGTATTGGTTTCTTCTACGAAATCAATGACAGGCCACCTTCTAGGTGCTGCTGGTTCTGCTGAAGCTATCATCACGGCTATGTCTCTGGTTGACCAAATTGTTCCACCAACAATCAACCTAGATGATCCTGAAGAAGGCTTAGATATTGACTTAGTACCTCACACTGCGCGTGAAGTTAGCAACATGGAATATGCTGCATGTAACTCATTCGGTTTCGGTGGTACAAACGGCTGTTTGATCTTCAAAAAGATTTAATCATCTTATTAAAGACGTAAACACTCGTAGATAGTCACAATTAGACTTGTTTTTAAACGGCTTGATGCTTTAGCATTGAGCCGTTTCTTTTTATGGGGAAAAACATGTTTTGGGTTGATGGAGAAAGCCAGCAAACTATCGATATTTTGGATCGCTCGTTTCAGTACGGAGACGGCTGTTTTACGACAATGCTCGTGAGTGATGGTGAGATACAACATCTTCACGATCATCAGCACCGTGTCGACGAGTGCCTTAAAGCACTACGCATTTCTGCTCTTGATTGGGATGTTGTTAGTCTTTGGCTCGATACTGCGCTTCAACACATCCAACATAACGCTCTTCATGGCACAAAGAGCCTTGATGGTTCAAAGAAGCTCCATAACGCCAACAAGCCTCATAATCAAAAAGCAGGGATCAAGCTGCACGTTAGTCGTGGAGCGGGTGGGCGTGGCTACAGTACCAAGAATATCGCCAAGCCGACAATCACCATCAGTACCTTTGATTACCCAAGCCATTATTCAGCGTGGCAAGACTCCGGTGTTGAACTCGGTATCTGCCATCAAGCGCTAGGTTTGAGCCCACTACTGGCTGGCCATAAGCACAATAATCGCCTTGAGCAGATTTTGATGAAAGATGAAATGGATCAAGCTAATGAAGTGGATGGTGTGGTTCTTGATATATCGGGCAATGTGATTGAAACCACCATGGCCAATCTGTTCTGGCGCAAAGGTCAGTCGATATACACACCTCAACTCACTCAAAGTGGTGTCGCGGGGGTTATGCGTAAGCAAGTGTTAACCGCGCTGAATCAGGCTGAACTTTCCGTTACAATTAGTGACTACTGCTTATCTCAACTCATGCAAGCTGATGAGGTTTTCATGACAAACTCCATTTTAGGGGTTGCCCCAGTTACCCGTATTAGTGATACCCAATTTAACATTGGAACCGTTACTCGTAGCCTTCAAGGACAACTAAACTCGTGATCAAAAAGTTATTTATTTTTATTATCTTGTGCTTAATTGCAGCCGGTGCTGCTGGTTTTTATGTTTACAACCAAGCGCAAGATAACCTGAAACAAGTTATTCAATTAGAAAAACCACAAGTCGTGACTGTTGCTTCAGGTAGCAGCTTTAACCGCGTTCTAGCCCAGTTGATTAACGAGGGGCTGTTTGAGGCTTCTCCTTACGAGAAATTAATCCGTAAGTTACATCCTGAGCTTGTAGACGTAAAAGCGGGTACTTTCCTGCTTGAACCGGGTTTAACCTTAGAGCAAGCGCTACAGGTGCTTGTAGAAGGGAAAGAACACCAGTTTACTATTACCTTTGTTGAAGGCAGTCGTTTTGACGAATGGCTTGTTCAGCTAAAAGACAACGAATTCATTCAACAGACGTTGAATGATGTCTCTGAAAAAGAGATCGCTGAAAAGTTGGGTATTGAAAACGAAAAGCTAGAAGGTCTCTTCTTAGCAGAAACGTATCACTACACCTACGGCACCACTGATTTAGATTTGTTGAAGCGCGCGCATCGAGACCTAATGAGCGTGGTGAATGAAGAGTGGGAAAATCGAGCGGATAAGCTGCCTCTTAAATCGCCATACGAAGCGTTAATTCTTGCATCTATCATTGAGAAAGAGACCGCTGTTGCGTCAGAACGTGAGCGTGTTTCTTCTGTGTTTGTTAACCGTCTAAACAAGCGTATGCGTTTGCAAACTGACCCAACGGTTATCTATGGCATGGGTGACAGCTACGATGGCAACATCCGTAAGAAAGACTTACGCACGCCAACGCCTTACAACACCTATACAATGAGTGGCTTGCCACCGACACCTATCGCTATGGCAGGCAAAGCGTCTATCAACGCGGCGTTGAATCCAGAGAAGAGCAACTACTTGTATTTCGTTGCGAGTGGAACAGGTGGGCACGTATTTTCAAAGAGTTTGACTGAGCATAACCGTGCAGTGCGAGCTTACTTAAAGCAATTAAGAAAAAACAGATAAAGAAATAATTATGAATCAGTCGAAATTTATCGTGGTTGAAGGCCTTGAAGGCGCTGGCAAAAGCACAGCAATCAATGCCATCGTTGAGACATTAAAAGCATCGGGTGTTGAAGATATTGTTAATACTCGCGAGCCGGGTGGTACTGTCTTAGCTGAAAAGATGCGTTCATTGGTTAAAGAAGAGCACGAAGGCGAGAAGCTTCAAGACATGACTGAATTGCTGTTGATGTATGCAGCACGTGTTCAATTAGTCGAGAACGTCATCAAGCCGGCACTCGCCAATGGTCAATGGGTATTGGGTGATCGTCATGATATGTCTTCACAGGCATACCAAGGTGGTGGTCGCCAGATCGCGCGCACGACTATGGAATCACTGAAAGCAACCACGCTAGGCGGCTTTAAACCCGATCTAACGCTATATTTGGACCTAGACCCTAGAGTAGGGCTAGAGCGTGCTAGAGGCCGTGGTGAGCTTGATAGAATTGAAAAGATGGACATCTCATTTTTCGACCGCACGCGTGAGCGCTATCTAGAAATTGCAGAACAAGATGATTCTGTACTTGTGATTAACGCGCAGCAAGAAATTGAGCAAGTAGCCGCTGATATTAAAGTCGCGCTAACTGCTTGGCTCGACAAACAGTAGGTAGTCATGGCTGAAGTGTATTCTTGGCTCACACCGGTATGGAGTGAGTGGAAAAAAAGTCTCGATGCGGAGCGTTTTCCTAACTCTGTGATTGTTAATGCACCGGAAGGGCTCGGCGTTGATGCTTTGATTAGCCAACTTACCGACGCATTGATGTGCACGAACTATGAAAGCGAGTCGTGCGGGTTTTGCCACAGCTGTGAGTTAATGAAGTCGGGCAGTCATCCTGATTTTCATGTGATCTCACCCGAGAAAGAAGGTAAGTCGATCACGGTTGATCAAGTGCGTGCCAGTAACCGCTGGGCTCAAGAGTCTTCTCAGTTAGGTGGTTTGCGCGTTATTTTGCTTAACCCTGCTGAAGCAATGAACGAATCGGCTTCCAACGCACTATTGAAAACTCTGGAAGAGCCATCAAGCAAGTGCATCTTCATTCTGTCTACTCGTAACAGTAATCGCTTAATGCCGACTATTATTAGCCGTTGTCAGCAATTCAATGTGGTTAGTCCGCAGTTAGAGACAGCATCAGCGTGGTTAGATGGTGAAGTGGGCAAAGCGGTACCGCAGTATATTTTAGCACTCAATGACAACGCGCCTTTAAAAGCAAAAGCGATGTTTGAGCAAGGTGGCGTTGAAGCTTCAACAAAAGCGCTCGATGGCTTTGTGAATGTGATAAAAGGCACTCAACCTGACATGCTAAAGTTCTCTACAGAGCTTAGCAAAGACCCTTTGATTCAACTTGGCTGGCTTTGGCATCTATTGTCAGATGTACAGAAGCTGCATTTTGGTTTGGCGAATCAGGCTTTCACTCCGAGTGCGAAAGCACTGTGTGAGGCGATGTCTTATCAAAGTGCTTATGCAGCATCGAATAAACTGCTGACATTGATTGAGCAGTTAAAGCAACACCCTGGGCTCAATACGGAGCTACTCATAATGAATTGGCTGATAGCCACTTGCGAGGAAACATGTTCGTAGATTCCCACTGTCATTTAGACAAACTGGATTACCAAGATTTACACACCAGCGTAGAAGATGTGGTTAACAAGGCGAAGGCTGCTAATGTAGACCAATTGCTTTCTGTCGGCGTGACACTCGATTCGTTTGAAAATATGCTCGAGATGATCTCGCCGTTTGATAACGTTAAAGCCTCTTGTGGCGTTCACCCTCTCGATGTTGAAAGTGATTTCAGCCTAGAGACAATGCGTGAATACGCGAGCAACCCTAAGGTTGTGGCGATTGGAGAGACAGGTTTAGATTATCACTACCAACCAGAGACGGCGGAGCTGCAACAGCTACGATTTAAGCAGCATGTTGAGTTAGCCGTTGAGCTGAATAAACCTTTGATCATTCACACTCGTAACGCACGTGAAGACACATTAGCTATTTTACGTGATGGCGGAGCTGAGAAGTGTGGCGGTGTGATTCACTGCTTTACCGAAGATCAAGCGTTCGCTGAAGCAGCAATGGAACTAGGTTTCTATATCTCAATTTCAGGCATTGTGACCTTTAAGCAGGCTACAGAACTTAAAGAAGTTGTTAAGAACCTACCGCTAGACAGGTTGCTGATCGAGACTGATTCTCCATATTTGGCGCCCATTCCATATCGTGGGAAGCAGAATCAGCCTGCATATGTCGTCGAAGTGGCGGCCTACATTGGGCAATTAAAAGGTGTGTCGATGAAAGAGGTTGCCGAACAAACGACCAAAAATTACCAAAAACTTTTTTTGCGATAAAAATCTAAGTAAACAAATAAAAGGGAGCGAAAGCTCCCTTTTTGTGTTTTTGATCACTAAAAATACGTTTTTTTTTAATGTTTACGAATTATGTTGAACTTGAGAGCGCTAATTATAACATTTGTAATTTTGTTACTAAAAATAACATTCGCTCCTATTTTATTTACTCAGTAAAATAATAGGACCATTGAAAAATACTTATATATTTCAATTGATTAAATGCTTGTAAAGGATTGCATTTCTAGATTTGACATGTGATCCAAGACGTGTTTTGAAACTAAATTTCGTAAGTGACTAGAAAGTTAGTTCCCCATCAATATATATTTAGCGGCAGAAAATATAATGCAATACATGGTTACATTTTCGCAGGGTGCTAACATATAGGCTACGGGGGTGTGCCGTTAGAACCCAATATAATTATTTTATCTTTATCAGGAGCATAAACATGTTTAAGAACCTTTTTGCTAGCCTGCAGAAAGTTGGTAAGTCTCTGATGCTTCCAGTATCAGTTTTACCAGTTGCGGGTATTTTGCTAGGTGTCGGTGCAGCAGATCTTCCTTTCATTCCAGAAATTGTTTCAAACTTAATGGAACAAGCTGGTGGTTCAGTATTCGGTCAAATGGCACTACTGTTCGCAGTAGGTGTTGCACTTGGCTTTACTAACAACGATGGTGTAGCGGGTCTAGCAGCTATCGTTGGTTATGGCATCATGACTGCTACACTTGGCGTAATGGCTGGTGTAATGGGCGTTGATAAAATCGATACTGGTGTACTAGGTGGTATCCTAGTCGGTGGTGTTGCTGCTTGGGCATTCAACCGTTTCTTCCGTATTCAACTACCAGAGTACCTTGGCTTCTTCGCTGGTAAGCGTGCTGTGCCAATCATCACAGGTTTCTCTGCGATTGGTCTAGCAATCCTACTATCTGTAGTATGGCCACCAGTTGGCGGCGCTATCTCTGCGTTCTCTGATTGGGCTGCTCACCAAAACCCACAAGTGGCGTTTGGTATCTACGGTATCGTTGAGCGTTCTCTAATTCCATTTGGTCTTCACCACGTTTGGAACGTACCTTTCTTCTTTGAAGCTGGTACTTGTGTAAACGCTGCTGGCGAAACTCAAAACGGTGTTCTTACTTGTTACCTAGTTGCTGATGACGCATCTCGTGCAGCGGGCAATGGCTTCGGTCAGCTAGCTGGTGGTTACATGTTCAAGATGTTCGGTCTACCTGCTGCTGCAATCGCGATTGCACACTCAGCTAAGCCTGAAAACCGCGCTAAAGTAATGGGCATCATGGCTTCTGCTGCGTTGACTTCATTCCTAACGGGTATCACTGAACCAATTGAATTCTCTTTCCTATTCGTTGCTCCAGTACTGTACGCAATCCACGCTCTACTAGCTGGTTCTGCATACGTTCTTGCGAACACTCTAGGTTTTGTACACGGTACATCTTTCTCACACGGTCTAATCGACTTCCTAGTTCTATCTGGCAACGCGTCTAAGATGGGCCTAATGGTTGTATGTGGTATTGCTTACGCTGCAATTTACTACATCGTATTCCGCACTGTGATTAAAGCTCTAGACCTTAAAACTCCAGGCCGTGAAGACGAGACTGAAGAAGAGTCAGTTGCGACTGGTTCTGAACTTGCTGGTGAGCTAGTTGCTGCATTCGGTGGCAAAGCGAACATCACTGGTCTTGACGCTTGTATTACTCGTCTACGTGTTGCAGTAGCTGATACAGCTCTTGTTGACCAAGACAAGCTGAAGAAACTAGGCGCTGCAGGTGTTGTAGTAGTAGCGGGTGGCGTACAAGCTATCTTCGGTACTAAGTCTGACAACCTTAAGACAGACATGGATGAGTGGATCCGTAACAACGGTTAATTCTCTGATTCAATAAATTGAAAGGAGGCCGAAAGGCCTCCTTTTTTGTTTTCTGCTCTATGAAAGATCTATTGTGCTTAATCTCCATTAACTCAGATACTTATCATTCAACTCGATCAGTTGATGGTTGCTCTTAAATTTTTCGTGTCTTTTATCTTTTACCCAGCGATGACACCTTTTGCTGAGATTCCAGTAGACTTCCGTTTTTTAAATACAGTCTGAGAATATTATGAAACATCGTTACTTGATCGGCCTTATGTGCTGCAGCGGAGCCTCGTTTGCTCAAGCTTCTGAAGCTCCAGCTTTGGAAGTGGGACTCGCCATTGACCAAGACCTGAGTGTCGTTGTGGAATTTGATCAGAAATACCGTGCTACGATTGGCAATGACGGCGCTGCCTTTGATTACATTTTGAAGCGTGGTCAGTTCGAGACTGAAGCTCCGTTGAGCTGGTACGTCGGTGCTGGTGCTTGGGCTGAATGGAATGACGACTTTGGCTTACGCTTGCCGTTAGGCGTGAAAGTGAATTTCTACGAAGGTTGGAATGCTTACGCTCAAGTTCACCCTGAACTCGATATGTATAAAGGTGTTGAGTTGCAAGTGGGCGGCGCTTTAGGTGTTACCTATAAGTTCTAACCTGAACTAAAACCGTTTTAATAATGAAAAAACCAGCATTTAGCTGGTTTTTTAGTTTGGGCCGATCTTATATTTTTGCTTCATTGAGCCGCTTAGAAAGTAAAACTCAGTCCGACATTGGCTTGGAATTGGTTCATCCAGTCGGTATCAAAGCGAATGATGCACTCTTGCCCGTTATTTGGGATATTACAAACACCGGAGGTATCGTTGTCGACAACCGTGCCTAACCAACGTACTTGTGTGTTCAACGCTAGTCGGTCACTAAATTTGTACTCTAAGCCACCAAAGATAGAAGTTGAGAATCCATACTTATCTTTTGCCCAGTCTACATCGACGTAAGAAGCACCCAGGCCTAGCCCTAGATAACCCGACAACACAGGCGAAGCAGGGTAGTAGATGCTGCTTTGAAGGTGCAGGTATTGGATGGAGGAGCTTAGGTTAAGCGTTTCTAATTCCGAGCTCTGATTGGAGTAGAAGAAGCCGATGCGTCCTTTTTCAAGTGGCGTTTCAATGGCAAAGGTGTAATTTTCAGAGCCTTTCATGTCATAGGTTTTACCGTCCTGGTCTTCGACACTGCCACCGCCGGTATAACCTACCATAGGTGTAATGATGATCTCCGGCGAAGCATACGCGCTTGAAACGGAGAGAAGCGTAATCAGTGCCATCATATTTGCTTTGTTATTCATGAGTATATCCTTATCCATACACTTACTAATTGTGATGGTTACATCAATATTGTGCGACTAATTTCGACGATTCTTGAAGATACTTCACACACCTGATAGTACTTAAATAGAGACTCGACAAATTAATAATAAACCAGAGGTGTCTATGGACCATAATCTGAAAAATGCCCTACAAATTACCGTGTTTATCTACATGATCATTCTTTCATTTGGCTTTATTGCGATTGGTAGTTAATACCATCTATTGCGAGGCTGAGTTTTGATACTCAGGGAATAATGAATAGTGGGATTATAACCAATATTGATACAGCAATAGACTTGGATTATTACGCTAAGTTTATTGCTGGAAAAACAGCACTAGTCGCTCAAGGTGGCGGACAGAGAAGTATTTTTACTTCTGGAGTGCTGGATGCCTTTCTTCTCTCAAATTTTGACCCCTTCGACGAATTTTTTGGTACCTCAGCAGGTGCTCTCAACTTATGCGCTTATCTGTGCCGTGATAAAGGCCTTGGCCGTTCTTTTGTTCTCGACCTCACAACCTCACCAGAGTTCTTCAATCTCTTTTCCTATATACGACACAGAAAGAACCTAGGATTAGAATGGGCACTAGAACAAATTATGGCTTACCCATATAAGCTCGATCTGGATTTAGGGCGGCAAACGCTAGGCGATCGCCACTTCTATGCGGCTGTAACGGATTCCAAAGACTTACGAGACCACTACTTCCCATTATTGGGTGAAGATTGGTACAAGGTGATGATTGCGACCTGCGCCATTCCTCGTTTGTACAATGATGAAGTCTTTATTGGTGACAGTGCTTATGTGGACGGTGGTGTATCGGCGTGTATCCCAGTTCAGGAAGCGTGGCGAAGACAAGCCCGTTCTATTGTAGTGATTCGTACTGAGCCAGTGGTTGAGGAAGGTAATACCCAATTGGTTGAAGCACCAGTTAAGGGATCTTCAGTCAAAGCGCCTAAACCAATCTCTGCCGAAGAACTGGAGTGGTTTCGCGAATCTTTCGACAGTGTTCAAGGTCATTGGCAACAGAAAGTGGAGCAGTGGAAAACCGATTGGACCTCTTTCTTCCAACAACAAATTATGCGCTCAAAAGAGCAGAAGCGTGACCGTGGGCATTTAGACCTGCTGAACGGTGGTCGCTGGCTATTTGGTGCAGATGATATTTATCGCTTAAGTCATTTGATTGGCGATAAGTTTGATTCAGGCTTGGCTGACATGCTGATGGTGCATTATCAGACCTACTCATTGACTCAGGATTTTTTGAATTCGCCACCAGACGACGCGTTTGTGGTTCAGATAGCACCTAGTCAAACGCTTAAATCGAGCTCATTAATGAGTCATAAAGATGATTTACTGCATGATTACGAATTGGGTTTAGAAGCCGGTTACCGATTTGTGGAGACCTATACCTCAACGGAAAACGCTCGCAACTCGCATATGCCACAGTTAGCCACCATTGCTGCGGGTAACTAATTCCCGAAGTTGATGAGCTAGCATGCTGTGAGCTCGTTATGCTGTTTAAGCAGATTGTAGTGAGTCGTGTTCTGAAATGAAAAAGGGTTATTGAACTTGGTTCGATAACCCTTTTAAGTTTTTGAGATTAGGCGAATCGTTTCGCCTTAAGGTCAAATATTAGGTGACAGGCAAGATTCTCATACAGTTGGTTGACCCTGCTACATCCATAATGTCTCCTTGGGTGACGATCACTAGGTCGCCAAACTTAAGGTATCCTTCTTCTTTCAGGCAATCTAACGTTGATAGTGCAATATCAAAGCTGTCTTTGGCTTCTGTCTCGAAGTAGATAGGTGTTACACCTCGGTACAAGGTACAGCGATTAAGCGTTCCTTCGTTACGAGACAGCGCGTAAATAGGCATGTCAGCACTTAGGCGAGACATCATCAGTGCAGTGCGGCCCGACTCGGTTAGAGTGACAACGCCTTTAATGCCTTCCATATGGTTTGCAGAGTAGATGGTCGCCATCGAAACGGTTTCTTCGGCAGTAACAAAGGTGCGGTCAATACGGTAATTGGATTGGTTATTAATGCCTGCCATTTTTTCCGCACCAATACAGACTTCAGCCATCGATTTTACGGTCTCGACTGGGTAGTCACCAGCTGCAGTTTCACCAGACAGCATCACAGCATCGGTGCCATCGAGTACGGCGTTGGCAACATCCATAACTTCGGCACGGGTTGGCATTGGCGCAGAAATCATTGATTCCATCATCTGAGTTGCGGTGATGACAGTTCGGTTAAGCGCTCTGGCACGGCGTATAAGCTGTTTTTGTACTCCGACTAACTCAGGGTCGCCAATTTCCACTCCGAGGTCACCACGAGCCACCATGACCACATCTGAGGCCATTATGATGTCATCCATGTTCTCAACTGTAGCTACTGTCTCTGCTCGCTCCACTTTTGCGACGAGGTGAGCTTCTAAGCCGGCTTCTCGTGCAAGCTGACGAGCATAGTGCATGTCTTCACCATTACGAGGGAAAGACACCGCTAGGTAATCCACTTTGATTTGTGCGGCGGTGACGATGTCGCGCTTGTCTTTTTCTGTTAGCGCTTCTGCGGAAAGGCCACCCCCTTTTTTGTTGATGCCTTTGTTATTTGAGAGTGGGCCGCCAATGATGACTTCGGTATGAACGCGACAGCCTTCCACTTTGGTTACTTTGAGTTGAACACGACCATCGTCAAGCAACAGTATATCGCCGGCGGATACGTCGTTAGGCAGTTCTTTGTAATCAAGGCCAACGGCTTCTTGATTGCCTTCACCTAAACCTAGGCTGCTATCGAGAGTGAACAGGTCGCCTACGGCAAGTTGGATTTTGCCATCTTTGAATGTCGACACACGAATCTTGGGACCTTGTAAGTCTCCGAGAATGGCGATTTGAGTACCGTGTCTTTTTGCTATTGCTCTGACTTTTTCTGCGCGTTGTATATGGTCGTCGCTGGTGCCGTGAGAGAAGTTCATACGGACTATATTGGCACCGGCTTTGATGATCTCTTCAAGCACGTTACCTTTATCAGTAGAAGGGCCTAGCGTTGTGACGATTTTCGTTTTTCTTAATTCGGCTGTCATGAATACTCCTAGAGTGAGGCCAAGTAATCTTTTAAAAGACTGAATTAAGTATATGCATTAATTGATAATTTATTGGGAGCTAGGAGGATATTTCTTGATTTGCCTTTAATTATTGAATTCAGGGCTCAAACGCGATGTTTTATTCTGAAAATTAAGTCGCAAATTATCGATGTGGGTGTTAATTTCCCTCGAACTATTTGACTCGATACACAAAGATTCATGTATATACGTGATACTGGTCACGGCGATATACCAAGTGACTTCACAATTACTTCGCAAAGTAAAAAAATTACCTCGTTGATGATTTCTGGAGCGTAAAATGTACATGGCTCAACCGGGCCATATTGATCATATCAAACAGGTCAATGCTGGTCGTGTATATAAACTAATTGACCTTAAAGGTCCTATTTCTCGTATCGATCTGTCCAAGCAAAGTGAGTTGGCTCCGGCGAGTATTACTAAAATTACCCGTGAACTCATTGAAGCTCACCTTATTCACGAAACGACGGTTCAAGAAGCCACGACTCGTGGGCGTCCTGCTGTCGGTCTGCAAACCAATAACGAAGGTTGGCAATTTTTGTCGATGCGTCTTGGTCGCGGATACTTGACGATCGCGCTCCATGAATTGGGCGGCGACGTGCTTATCGATACCAAGATTGATATCCATGAACGTGATCAAGACGATGTGCTTGCGCGTCTTCTCCATGAAATCGATGAGTTCTTCCAAACCTATGCCGAGCAACTCGACAGGGTGACGAGTATCGCTATCACACTGCCAGGTCTGGTGAATTCAGAGCAAGGTATTGTGTTGCAGATGCCGCACTATAACGTTGAAAACTTAGCGTTGGGGCCGGAGATCTACAAAGAAACCGGTTTGCCAGTTTTTATTGCCAATGATACCCGAGCGTGGGCATTAGCAGAAAAGCTGTTTGGTAACTCACAAGACAACGACAACTCTGTTCTTATCTCGATTCACCACGGTTTAGGTGCCGGGATCATTCTTGATGGTCGCGTTCTGCAAGGACGTCACGGTAACATCGGTGAGTTGGGGCATATCCAGATCGACAAGGAAGGCAAGCTTTGCCACTGTGGTAATCGAGGCTGTTTAGAAACGGTGGCGAGTTCTCAGGCAATCCGTGAGCAAGTCAAAGAGCGATTGGTAAATGGTGAAGAATCAACGCTAACGGTGTTTGAAGACGTCACTATTGAACAGATCTGTGCTGCCGCTGCTAATGGGGATCCGCTGGCTGTCGAAGTGATTGAACAGTTAGGCCGTTATCTAGGTTCTGCGATTGCGATTGTGATTAACCTGTTCAACCCAGAGAAAATCTTGGTGGGTGGTGTTATCAATCAGGCGAAGAGCGTGTTATACCCGGCGATTCAAAAGTGTATCGAAGAGCAGAGTCTATCGGTTTACCATAAAGACTTAGAGCTGGTGGAATCTCGTTTTTATAAGCAGGCAACCATGCCAGGTGCTGCGCTCATCAAGCAGGCCTTATACGATGGCCAACTGTTAATGAAAGTTATTGAAGGTTGACCCCTTTTTCTCGTCTTGTAGCCTTACCTTGAACCTTTCCATGTACTTAAGCTTTGTATAACATCATTTGTTGTACTTAGTTTAAGCATTCTGTGCATTGGCGCTTTGCTTTAACCTATTGAAGTAGGCTATTGTAGCCACAGTTATTATTTGTCACTAAGGTGTTGTATGTCTGGCGTTTTAAATTCGGTTGATCAGAGAACCAAACTGGTCGGTGAAAACCGTCTGGAACTCTTGTTATTCAGCTTAAATAGTCGTCAACTATTTGCGATTAACGTATTTAAAGTGAAAGAAGTCCTCAAAGTGCCAGTACTCACTCGCTTACCGGGCTCTCATCATCATATTACGGGTGTTGCGTCTTTACGTGGTGAATCGGTGCCTGTTATCGATTTACGCAGTGCCATTGGCTTTCCGCCATCTCGTGCGGAGTCTCAAGAGAGCAACCTGATTATTACGGAATACAACCGAACCGTACAAGGTTTCTTGGTTGGGCAAGTTCGTAATATCGTGAACACGACATGGACAGAAATCCAGCCGCCGCCAAAGACAACAGGCCGTGCAAACTACCTAACCGCTATTACGCATATTCAAGAAGAAGAGCAGCACAAGATCGTCGAGATCATCGATGTTGAGAAAGTGTTGGCTGAGATCATTGATTACGATGTCTCGATCTCTGAAGGCGTTTTAGATGAACAATTAGCTCAGGAGATGATAGGACGCAATGTGCTTATCGTTGATGACTCTTCAACAGCGCGTAACCAGATCAAAGGCACCTTGTCGCAGTTGGGTTTGAACATTATTGAGTGTTGTGATGGCTTAGAAGCACTGACCTTACTTAAGGGCTGGTGTGATGAAGGCAAAGACATCAATCAAGAAATATTGTTGATGATCACCGATGCTGAAATGCCTGAAATGGACGGCTACAAGCTGACACACGAAGTACGTACTGACCCAAGAATGCATGACCTATTCATCACGCTAAATACTTCATTAAGTGGAAGTTTTAATGAAGCTATGGTTGAGAAAGTAGGGTGTAACCGCTTTATTTCTAAGTTCCAGCCAGACCTCTTGGTTGAAGTGACTCAAGAGCGAATGCGTCAGATTTTATAATTAATGCTGCTGTACGGTTTGTTTTGAGTGATCTTATAGAAAACGCTTGCTAATATTCACGTAGCATATTTTTCTTAACGAAATATGCTTAACTACTAGCGTGATTTTTCACACACAATCTAAGGTAGTTCCTCTTAATGATATGGTTAACGTCTAAAGTCGTCATGACTTTGAGCTTATTACTGTATAGGGAATTTAAGAAAAGACGTACGGAAGCTGAAGTTGAGTCATAACTCAACAACTGGAATTGAAGGGAAGCGGATGCTTCCCTTTTTCGTTTTTCTTTCTCTCTTTTCTTTAGCCAATGATCGATTGAGAACAGTTGGTACTTCGCTAATGAAAATCCCGAGATTTGGTTTTCAAGCCAACAATTTCATCGGTAATATCGATAAGTTTTCCCGCGATAACATGCACGACTTCACCTTCTTTTTCTAATATCCCTTGTACTTTTAACGCCTTGGCTGTGAGATAAGCTTGCTGTTGAGCGCGTGCGGTTGCTCCCCATACCACGACATTAATATTGCCAGTGCTATCTTCCAGCGTAACAAAGGTGACACCTGCCGCGGTGCCGGGAGATTGTTTACCTGTGACTAATCCGACAACGGTGACCATAGATTTGTGTCTTTGCTGTATTAAATCTTTCATGTGTGTGAATCGACCTAATCGTCCTGCTTCTTCGAGTAAAGTGATGGGGTGCTTGTTCAATGAAATTCCGACACTGGTGAAGTCTTCGAGTAGATCTTGCATCTCATTGGGCTTGTGCAGTACATGTTCGTCATGTCCTGCCTCAGCATCGTCATAGGCTTGGCTAAACAGAGGTAAATCCGACGCCGAGTCCATGATCGCCCAGCGAGTCTGGAAGCGGTCTCCAGAAACGTTATGTAGCGCATTGGCCGATGCCAGTAGCTCGATATCTTTCTTATTCATCGATAACTGTTTCACCTGACTAGGGTGGCGATAACCGGATGGTGGACGATTGGCGAGCACGCTTTGAATTCCATGCTCGCTGAATCCTTTGATTTGTCGCAGCCCTAAGCGAATCGCTAGACCATTCTGATGAGGGGCAACCGTGTGGTCGTTTTGAGAAGCGTTCACACATACCGGAAGTATCACCACATTGTGTCGTTGTGCGTCTTGTACTAACTGTGAAGGGCTATAAAACCCCATCGGTTGGCTATTCAACAGAGAAGCGTAGAAGCACTCTGGGTAGTAGCATTTCAACCAAGCGGAGCAATACGCTAACACCGCAAACGAAGCGGAGTGGCTTTCAGGAAAACCGTACTCGCCAAAGCCGCATATCTGTTTAAAGATCTGCTCAGCAAACTCTGTCTCATAGCCGCGCTTTTGCATTCCTTCGATGAGTTTGTTTTTAAACTTAAAGACGTTGCCATTTTTCTTCCAAGCGGCCATTGCCCGTCTGAGTTGATCTGCTTCTCCGCCTGTGAACCCTGCAGCGACCATCGCGAGTTTGATCACTTGCTCTTGGAATATCGGTACACCTAAGGTGCGCGACAGTACTGATTCCACGTCTTTAGATGGATAACTGATTGGCTCAATGCCATCTCGACGCTTGAGAAACGGATGCACCATATCACCCTGAATAGGGCCTGGGCGTACGATAGCGATTTGAATCACCAAGTCGTAATAAGTCTTCGGTTTAAGCCTTGGCAGCATGCTCATTTGTGCGCGTGACTCAATTTGGAATATCCCGACTGTGTCTGCTCGCTGAATCATGCCGTAAACCTGAGGATCGTCCTTAAGGCGAGTGATCTCAGCAATGGTCAGTGATCGCCCGTGAATACGTTTGATCAGGTCGAAACATTTACGAATCGCAGAGAGCATACCCAACGCGAGCACATCAACTTTCAGCAAGCCTAAGGTTTCTAGATCATCCTTATCCCATTGGATAATGGTTCGATCGTGCATCGCTGCATTTTCGACGGGAACCAGCTCATACAAAGGCCCTGAGGATATGACAAAGCCACCGACATGTTGAGATAAGTGACGTGGGAAGCCGATAATCTCATTAACCAAGTGGATAAACTGCTGCCCCTTCAAAGAATCAGGTTGTAGCCCTAATTGAGTGAGCTGAGCCTGCCAACCTAAGCTTTTGTCCCTGCGATTGGTGTTCTTGATGAAGTAGTCGAGCTGAGTTTCTTGTAGCCCTAATGCTTTTCCTACATCCCTTACCGCGCTTTTAAAGCGATAAGAAATGACCGTTGCGGCAAGTGCAGCCCTTTCTCTACCGTATTTTTGATAGATGTATTGAATAACTTCTTCACGGCGTTCGTGTTCAAAATCGACATCAATATCGGGCGGCTCATCACGTTCTTTACTGATGAAACGTTCAAATAGCACTGAAATCTGCCTTGGGTCGACTGAGGTGATTTCTAAGCAATAACACACCACGGAATTGGCAGCTGAACCTCGACCTTGGTAAAGAATGCCTTGGCTTTTAGCAAACATCACGATGTCGTGAATCGTGAGAAAAAAGAAAGGGTAGTCGAGCTCGCCAATCAGCCCCAGCTCTTTATCTATGATTTGTTGAATGTCATTAGGGACACCTTGTGGAAAGCGAGCCTTTTTTCCTTTCTCGACCAACATACGTAGATAACTCATGGGTGTCTCACCTTGAGGAATCAGTTCACTTGGGTATTCGTAACGTAGGCTACCTAAATCAAATTCACACAGCTCAGAAATTCGGTTGCTCTCTTCCAGCCACTCAGCTTTGAATATATGAGAGAGCTTATTGATGCTGCGTAAACAGCGCTCGGCATTCGCCAGTAAGTGACTGCCCACTTCGGTAATGGGCTTTTGGTACTTTATCGCAGTGAGTGAGTGCTGTAAGGGTAAGCGGTTAGCATTGTGCATTAGCACGCCACCACAAGCTGTTATCGGCAGTTGATGATGTTGTGACAGCTCAACGCAGTAATCTGTGTACTGCTGGTCGGTTTGCTTTAGGTGTCTTTGTAAGCCGATCCAAAGCCGACCTGAATGGTGCTGGGAGAGCCATTTCCCCCAATGCGCGTCTTCATTTTTCTGTTGAGGAAGCCAAAGAATAAAGCAGTGCTTAGCCGACATGATATCCCACTCAGAGAGCTGATAATGTCCCTTACTGCTACGACGTCTCGCGTTGGTAATTATACGGCACAGCTCGGCGTAGGCTTGTCTGTTTGGGCATATCAAGATCACTTGGCACTCTTCATTTAACCAAAACATGCTCCCGACAATTTGCTTGAGTGACAGTTTATGTTGCTTGATTGCAGAGTGAACCTTAACGATGCCCGCGACTGAGCACTCATCAGTAACCGCGAGTGCTTTGTAACGTAAGAAGTCGGCCTGTAAAACAAGCTCTTCCGCATGCGAAGCTCCCTCTAGAAAGGAGTAATTACTTTGACAGAAAAGCTCTGAGTATTGCTGAGACATAACGTAATCTCACTTAACCATTGCGAGTGAACATGATTGAAAAGGGACGCTGAAATTGAATAAGTAGAACGGAGGAGCTAACAAAGTTTCTTGCTGACTTACGTTCTTACCGACTAGCTAAATAAGCCGTGCAAAAACCACTGTTTATCTGGCGTTTTAAATATCCAGAGCCACCGACCGTTTTCGCTGTGAGCAATAAAGTAGTCACGAATGACCTTCTCTCCGTCCCACCAGCCAGAGACAATGCGCTCTGGGCCTTGAGATAAGGTGACGCTTTCGGTTAAGGCTTCGGGCTCTGGCAGTAAAATACTGGGCCGGAGTCGTTGTTGATTGACGCTGAGAGCTATGGTTTGTTGCTCGATCCCTGGGGGTGTTTGCTTTTTTGCTACAGACTTACTCAGTGTTGGGAGCGAATACTGATTGGCCTTTTCTGGCCTTGGGTCGTGCTGTATTTTCGGTGTTTGAATGCAGGCTTGCCCAAGCTTTGCTTGCAGTAGTGAGAGCAAATCTAACGCGGCAAGTGTTCCGGTATTACCATCAAAAAGATCATGGTAGGCCATTTGGGGTTCTCCATGACGAATCAAGCTGAGAGTTAGCCCCTGAACCGGTGCTGTGAGCTTTAGTGACTCTAAGGTGAGATGAGTAAGGTTCGCCCATTTTTCAGCAAGGTAATCACCTTGTGCCGAATAAAAAGAGACAGGGTGATCGTCTTTATCTCTTAGGTGCAAAGTCAGAGTTAACTCGAAAGCCACTCGGTCGCGCAGCTTCAAAAAACACTCGAGTTGATTCAGTAATTTCAGCAACGGCTTTTCGATGAACAGGATGTTTTCAATATCAAACAACAGCTCCAAATATTGCTGGAAATTCTCTGGTGGGTGATAGAAATCAATCGGGTGCTTGAACTGGCCGTTAAGGCGACCGACATAATTCACCAAGTCGATATCAAAGCGGCGTGCGACCTCTTGCAAAGGCAGCTTTAATAGGTCTTCAACGGTATTGATACCGACACGGTTCAGGCGTTCTACTTGCTTGGTCGGTAGCTCACTGGAATTCAATGCTTGTTGATTGACCCAAATTTTCATCTGCTCAATATTGTTTGTTGCTTGGTTGATCGCTTGCTTACCCAAAAGGATCGCAGAAAGCGGCGAATAACCCGTAGCGAAGCTGAACTGGATATTGAGCGTTTTTAAGTGGCTTTTGAGCTCATGCCAGTAGTTATCTAGCCCGTCGTAAAGTGACAGCATGTTAGAGGCTTTAATCAACAAGCCATTAGGTGGCAATAACGCCATGTCGGAAGTGACCAGATACGCCCATTGAGCGATCTCTTTGAGCTTACTTTTCTCCAGTTCAATACTGTAAGGGTGTACGTGTAAGTTGTGACACAGCGCCGCCGCAGACCCTAAGCCCATACCAAGTGAAATTCCCGATTGCAGCGCAGCTGGGTTCGCTTGCAGTACACGGTGATCTTTTTCATCCACGATGATAATAGGTTGTTCGCGTGAGTCTTCGCTCGAACCCAATTCATTAGAGTTAAACAAGGTATCCAACTGCAGGGACGGAAAGTGCAGATAAAGCCACAACATACGCTAGCCTTGCTTCGCAATAGGAAAAGCCAGCACAGTGTTACCTGACAAAGCACGATCTAAATTGTCTTCATGAATGACGTTCTCTGTGAGTAACGGCCAGTTGTGTGTCATGTCTAGAATAAAGCCGCCATACGACCAACTGCCTTTTCTTTTTGTTACCTCTACCTTCAATCCTTGGGCGTGAGAAGACAGCTTCATGCTTAAAGAAACGGGTAGGGATAGTTGATTATGGCTGGTGGCTTTAAAGTGAAACTGCAGGCACTTACCGGTTTCGCTTGCTGCTTGTAAGCGCTTGGTTTGGTGTATTTCTAGATCGGCTCCCCATAGCAATACAGAGTGACAAGCACCGCTTTTGAGGCACTGCTCAGCCGCCCACAACGCATCGAGATCGCGTTGAGGCTGGATAACAAGAATATTCTCTAATTCAATGCCTTGGCCGTTAAAAAACTCGGCACAGATCTTCCCTGGCGGATTAATGAATATGGCCAGTTTTTGCGAGTTTTGTTGAGATAAATAGGGCGTAAGGAGGCGAAGCTCGCCGATCCCTTGTTGTGATTCAACTTCAATAACGCCGTGCGTCGGGAAGCCGCCATCAAGCTGTTTATCCAGTTGAGGATAGCCTGTTGAAGTGGTACTTCCTTGCGTTGTTGATTGTAACCCTTTCCAGATTAGCTGGCGGTCTTGTAAGTTTTTTATTAGTTCATGCATAATTAAATACCTGTATATCTATACAGTATATTTAACAATGAAAAAGATGCAAAGAGAAATGATGAAAATTAGCGGCAGTAAGTATTAGATGGTTGATTTAGATACAAAAAAAGTCGCTATGGAAGCGACTTTTTACTGTTGGTTAATGATATCAGTTACTTAGGTTGAGCATCGATACATTGGCCATTAATATCTGTCACGCTTGGGTTCATTAAATGTAGGTACAGTGGGATGATGTCGAGTGGCGTTTTTAGCTTATTCGCATCTTCTCCTGGGTACGCTTTTGCACGCATGCGTGTTTGAGTGCCGCCCGGGTTGATTGCGTTAACACGGATGTTCGTGTCTTCAAGCTCGTCCGCTAAGATTTGCATCATACCTTCGGTAGCAAACTTAGAAATCGCGTAAGTGCCCCAGAATGCGCGGCCAGAGTGACCAACCGTTGAAGAGGTAAATACGATGCGACCCGCTTCTGCTTTTTTAAGTGCAGGTAGCAGAGCTTGAGTCATCAAGAACTCAGATTTCACATTGATCTGCATAACATCATCAAAGGTTTCTTCATCAATCTGCTCAAACGGGCTTAGAGTGCCAAGAACGCCAGCATTATGCAGTAGACCGTCTAAACGACCGAACTGTGATTGAATGGTTTCAGCCATATCAACGTAGTTCTGCTTTGTCGCACCTTTTAAATCCAATGGGATAATCGCAGGTTGTGGGTAACCAGCGCTTTCGATTTCATCGTAAATGAATTCAAGGTTTTTAACATTGCGGCCTAACAGAATGACAGTTGCACCATGTTGAGCGAAGCTTAGTGCTGCTTGGCGACCAATGCCAGCACCGGCACCTGTAACCAAAATTACTTTATCTTTGAGGGCATCTGTAGAGATTGGGTGATCCACTGTGCTTATCCTTCTTTCTTTTATTATGTTCGTCATTCCATTGATGTTTAATCACACAGATAACCGCAGGAATGATGAGAAATTCTTGGTAATCGTGACAAGATGGTTACAATACACTAATTCATACAATAGGGGATATGACATTGGAATTTTTGTTGGACTACGGCTTGTTTTTAGCCAAGATTGCGACCGTTGTAATCGCCATCATCGCAATTTTAGTGATTGCTAAATCTGTAGGTGGGAAATCAAGCGCGATTAAAGGTGAGCTGGAAATCACGAACCTATCTGAACATCATAAACAGACGATTGAACAACTAGAGCACCATCTACATGATGATGCTTTCATCAAAGCCCGTGATAAAGCAGAAAAGAAAGCGGAAAAAGAGAAAGTAAAATCACGCGGTAAAGAAGTGAAGAAAGCAGCGAAAGAGGGTGAGCTTGATAGTAAGCGTGAACCACATCTATTCGTTCTTGATTTTAACGGCAGCATTGATGCGAAAGAAGTGGCTTCATTACGTGAAGAGGTAACGGCGGTTCTGGCTGTGGCTCGTGAAGGTGATGAAGTATTGCTGAAACTTGAGTCTGGCGGTGGCATGGTTCACGGCTATGGTTTAGCGTCTTCTCAACTTGATCGTATCAAAGCGGCAGGTTTGCCTCTGACTATCTCGGTAGACAAAGTGGCGGCAAGCGGCGGTTACATGATGGCATGTATCGCAGACAAAATTGTATCTGCACCGTTTGCTATTGTTGGCTCTATTGGCGTGATTGCTCAACTGCCAAACTTCAACAAACTACTTAAAAAGCACGATATTGAGTTCGAGCAGCTAACGGCGGGTGAGTACAAACGCACGCTTACTATGTTTGGTGAGAACAGCGATAAAGCACGTGAGAAGTTTAAAGAAGAGCTAGAAGAGACACATGGCCTATTCAAAGACTTCATCCGTGACCATCGTCCTGCGTTAGATCTTGAAAAAGTAGCAACGGGTGAACACTGGTTTGGTACACAAGCACATGAACTTGGACTGGTGGATGAGATCAGCACTTCTGATGACTTAGTCGTAGCGGCATGTAAGGACAAAACGGTTCTAGCGATCCACTACGTACAGAAGAAAAAGCTGTCAGACAAACTAGCGGGCGTGGCAGGTAAATCTGCAGACAGCGTGTTGATGAAGCTGATTGAACGCGGTCAAAAGCCGATTGTTTAAGCTTATTTAGTTCGAGCCTTAAAAAGAAAGCGCATAAGTCATCAGACTTATGCGCTTTTTTATTGCTCCACTTCCGAGCGGGTGACCACTATGTTGTAGGGGGAGCGGAGTTTTATACCCATAATCTACTTACTATGATGGGTATTAAATCTTGGCTCCATAGTCATTGCGTTTCGGACAAGTCGTCAGGATTTCTCGATGACCCGTGTCTTTGAGCTCTTCCAAAATCACATCAAAGCCCCACAAGCGATAGAGATGCTTCATCACTTCGTCGTAGCCTTTATCAAGCGGGATGCGGTCGTGAGGCACATATTGCAGTGTCATTGAGCGGTCACCACGAACATCGACATTAAACACCTGAATGTTTGGTTCAAGGTTACTTAGGTTGTATTGCGCCGCAAGCTTCTCACGAATCAGGCGATAGCCCGGATCATCATGAATAGCACTCACCTCAATGGTATTTTTACGGTCGTCGTCGAGTACAGAGAACAGCTTAAAGTCTCGAATGATTTTTGGAGAAAGGTATTGGCTGATGAAACTTTCATCTTTGAAGTTGTGCATCGCAAAGTGCACCGCTTCTAACCAATCACTTCCGGCTAACTCAGGGAACCACTCTCTATCTTCATCGGTTGGCTCTTCACAGATGCGTCGGATGTCTCTAAACATCGCAAAGCCAAGCGCATAAGGGTTTATCCCGCTGAAATAAGGACTGTTGTAGGCAGGTTGTGCGACGACACTGGTATGGCTGTGTAGGAATTCTAAGATGAACTTATCACTCACCAAGCCTTCGTCGTAAAGGTGGTTAAGAATGGTGTAATGCCAGAAGGTTGCCCAGCCTTCGTTCATCACTTGAGTTTGTTTTTGAGGGTAGAAGTATTGGCTCACTTTGCGAACGATGCGAACACACTCTCGTTGCCAAGGTTCAAGCAGTGGTGCGTTCTTCTCGATAAAGTAGAGAATGTTTTCTTGAGGCTCGCTAGGAAAGCGGATCTTGGTCTCTTCTTCCTTACTTTTATTTTGAGGAACGGTTCGCCATAGCTCATTCACTTGAGATTGCAGATAAGCTTCGCGTTCTTCTTGTCTTGCTGTCTCTTCTGCAATGGAAATCTTCTCAGGGCGTTTGTATCGGTCTACGCCGTAATTCATCAGTGCGTGACAAGAATCAAGGAGCTGCTCGACTTCAGCAACACCATATTTCTCTTCACAACCACTGATGTACTTCTTAGCAAACAACAAGTAATCGATGATGGAACTGGCATCAGTCCATGTTTGGAACAGGTAGTTGCCTTTAAAGAAAGAGTTGTGGCCATAACAAGCGTGAGCCATTACCAGCGCCTGCATTGTGACCGTGTTCTCTTCCATCAGGTAAGCGATACAAGGATCGGAGTTGATTACGATTTCGTATGCCAAGCCCATTTGGCCATGCTTGTAGTTTTGCTCGGTTTGAATGAATTTCTTACCAAAAGACCAGTGGTTGTAATTGATAGGCATACCAATGCTCGAGTAGGCATCCATCATCTGTTCTGAAGTAATCACTTCAATCTGGTTTGGGTAAGTATCTAAACGGTAATGCTGCGCAACACGTTTGATTTCTACGTGGTATTTCTCCAAGAGGTTGAACGTCCAATCTGGACCATCAGGCAGCATCTTGTCGTTTTTCTTTTTTGCAGCTTTGTTTTTCTCTGCAACGTTTGATTTCGCTGTCATGGCAAACTCCCTTACGCTGTCTCTTTCTGGAACAGTTCTCTAAACACAGGAAAAATATCATCCACCGTTTTAATGTTTTTCATGGCGAAGTTGTCAAAGCTACTCTCGAGTTTTTCGTATTCGTGCCAAAGTGTTTGATGAGAGCGGCGTGTAATTTCGATATAAGAGTAATACTGACAAGTTGGCAGAAGCGTGTTGACCAACAGCTCTTTACAACGAGGCGAGTCGTCAGCCCAGTTATCACCATCAGATGCTTGTGCCGCATAGATATTCCACTCATTAGCTGGGTAACGGTCTGCGACAATTTCTTTCATTAATTTCAATGCGCTAGAAACGATGGTGCCGCCCGTCTCTTGTGAGTAGAAGAACTCATGTTCGTCGACCTCTTTAGCCTGAGTATGGTGACGAATAAACACAACATCGACGTTTTCGTAGGTGCGATTTAAGAACAGATACAGAAGAACATAAAAGCGCTTCGCAATATCTTTTGTGGCCTGATCCATAGAGCCCGATACATCCATTAGACAGAACATCACGGCTTGGCTAGATGGAATAGGGCGCTTCTCGTAGTTTTTAAAACGTAAGTCGAAGGTGTCAATGAACGGCACGCTTTCAATCTTTTTACGTAACTCGGCAATCTCTTCTTTGAGGCGACCTTCCTCAAAAGGTTGTGCCGGCTCCGTCATTTTAACTTGGTCAAGCTGTTCCATCAGTAGGTTAAGCTCGCGCTTTTTACCTGCTGTCATCGCGGTTCTACGAGCCAGAGATTGCTGTAGTGAACGAACGATAGCGATGTTGGATGGAATCCCCGCGCTTTGGTAACCAGAGCGGTGAGTTTTCCATTCGGTGATTTTGTTGACCTGATTTTTCTCTAGATTAGGTAGAGCTAAATCTTCAAAGAGAATATCAAGATACTCATCTTTTGAAATTTGGAAGGTAAATTCATCTTGGCCTTCGCCATCAGGGCTTGCGTCGCCTTGGCCTTCGCCACCACCTTGACCACCACCTTTAGGGCGTTCGATTTTATCGCCAGTGATGAACTGATCATTACCTGGGTGAACGCGCTCTCTTACGCCGCCTTGACCTTGGTGAAAGTTCGGCTCTTTGATGTCTTTATGGGGAATAGTGACGTCTTCACCTGTTTCTGTATTGGTGATTGAGCGTCGGTTAACTGCATCGGCCACAGATTCTTTGATTTGCTCTTTATGGCGTCGTAAGAAACGCTGTCTATTCACAGCACTCTTATTTTTGCCATTGAGCCTCCGATCGATAAATTGTGCCATAAGAACTCCCTCTCAGCTGATGTCGCGATCCTACTTTTTATAGGTTGTAAGAGTTATTGGTTTACTAGAGCTATTCGTTTATTAGGGTATAAAGTTATTGGTTTGTACGAGCTGCTCACTTGAGCAGCTCAGTACGGTTTGGTTATGAGGATTTACGAACTCTTAGGTACCACTCAGATAGCAGTCTCACTTGCTTCTCGGTGTAGCCTTTTTCCATCATACGAGCAACGAAGTCGTCATGTTTTTTCTGATCATCCGTTGAGGTCTTAGCATTGAACGAAATAACAGGAAGTAGCTCTTCTGTGTTAGAGAACATTTTCTTCTCAATCACAGTGCGCAGTTTCTCGTAGCTCGTCCACACTGGGTTTTGACCGTTATTGTTGGCTTTGGCACGAAGCACAAAGTTCACAATCTCATTTCGGAAGTCTTTAGGGTTACTGATACCGGCTGTCTTCTCGATTTTCTCTAGTTCACCATTCAGAGAAGCACGGTCAAATAGTTGGCCTGTTTCTGGGTCGCGGTACTCTTGGTCTTGAATCCAGAAATCTGCGTAGGTGACATAGCGGTCGAAGATATTCTGACCGTACTCAGAGTAAGACTCTAGATAAGCGGTTTGAATTTCTTTACCGATGAACTCTACGTAGCGTGGCACTAGGTATCCTTTCAAGAACTCTAGGTACTTCTCGGCGGTCTCTTGAGGGAACTGCTCCCGTTCGATTTGCTGCTCAATAACGTAGAACAGGTGCACTGGGTTCGCGGCCACTTCGGCTTGGTCGAAGTTAAACACACGAGACAGGATCTTAAAGGCGAAACGCGTTGATAGCCCAGACATGCCTTCGTCAACGCCAGCATAATCTCGGTACTCTTGGTAGCTCTTCGCTTTTGGATCGGTGTCTTTTAGAGTCTCACCATCGTAAACACGCATCTTAGAGAATAGAGATGAGTTTTCAGGCTCTTTTAGTCTCGAAAGAATGCTGAATTGCGATAGCAGATCGAGTGTGCTTGGTGAGCAAGGCGCTTGGGATAGCTCACTGTGCTCAAGCAGTTTCTTGTAGATCTTAACTTCTTCAGACACACGCAGACAGTAAGGGACTTTTACAATGTACACACGGTCGAGGAATGCTTCGTTGTTTTTGTTGTTACGGAAGGTCTGCCACTCAGATTCGTTCGAGTGAGCGAGAATCATACCGTCAAATGGCAGTGCAGAAAGCCCTTCGGTACCGTTGAAGTTACCTTCTTGTGTTGCCGTAAGTAGAGGGTGTAATACTTTGATTGGCGCTTTGAACATCTCCACGAATTCCATCACACCTTGGTTGGCTTTACAAAGCGCACCAGAGTAGCTGTAGGCATCAGGATCATCTTGAGAGAAGTGTTCAAGTTTACGAATATCAACTTTACCAACCAGAGACGAGATATCTTGGTTGTTTTCATCACCTGGCTCCGTTTTCGCGATCGCAACTTGATCGAGAATAGAAGGGCGCAGTTTGATGACTTTGAATTTGGAAATATCACCGCCAAAATCGTGTAGACGTTTCGCTGCCCACGGAGACATAATTGAGCGAAGATAGCGTTTCTCAATGCCATATTCGTTCTTCAATAAGTCGCCGTCTTCGTTAACGTCGAATAGACAGAATGGGTGATCGTTTACTGGGCTTCGTTCACCGTCAGCAGACAATATATAGATTGGTAGTTTCTGCATCAGGGCTTTGAGTTTTTCAGCGAGAGAAGATTTACCACCGCCCACAGGGCCAAGTAGGTAAAGGATTTGTTTACGTTCTTCTAAACCTTGCGCAGCATGTTTTAAGTAAGAAACAATCTGTTCAATCGCATCTTCCATACCGTAGAAATCTTTAAATTCGCTGTAGCGTGAGATGACACGGTTCGAGAAAATACGACTCAGTTGAGGGTCTTGAGCAGTGTCAATAACCTCTGGTTCGCCAATGGCTAGTAATAAGCGCTCGGCAGCATTAGCGTAAGCACTTTTATCGTCTTTACACAGCCCTAAGAACTCCTGCAATGTCAGCTCTTCTTCCTTGGCTGCTTCATAACGTGATTGATAGTGGTCAAAGATACTCATAGTCACATTCCCCTTGTTAACCAGTCAAAACTGACGAGCGATTGAAAAATAGGCTCTCCCTACATTTTAAGGTTAGACCCGCTTCCACAATTTTGCTTAACAATTATGTATTTATTTACAATTTTGCGTGTGAAAAACGTGGCGAGCGCAATAGGCAACTTGAGGCGCGTAGAATCAAATTATTTTACATTCGAGGGGATCTGGCCGTTTGTTTTGAGATTTTAGGTCGCTTAACAATACTCAAAATGGATTTATGTGCATTAGATGTATAACTGGGCTCTATTGATTTTTGGAATGGAGTACCATATAATGCGCGAAGTTATCAAAAATTGCTCAATAAATAGGTAGATGTAGTGAAGAATAATGGGTTCAAAATAGTGGCTATCTGCATGTTACGCCAAATGTTCGAGTAACTGGTGGCGTTCGTTATACCAACCTTGAAGGTGATATAGAGAATAGCCCAATACTTGAAAGTGGTATCAACATGGCCGCGAACGTTGGTGTTGCTTACGTTTTCTAGTTGCTTTGGTTTTTCTCTTTGTGTGCGAACATTAAAAAAAGGGTTACTCATGATGAGTAACCCTTTTTCTTGAAACTTTTTAAAAGTTATCGCTGATCTATTAACGAATTAAGCGCTAAAGATTTGAGATAGCTCTGTCGCACATAGGTGGTACTGACGAGGGCAGTTGCGCCATGTTGTTAGCATGCGACGGTACTTCTCTAGCATTGGCATCTGGCTATTGAAGTGGTGATCGGCTTTGTCGAATTGAGGGTAAAGACCTTCAGAATCAACAAGGAAACGCACGTAGTGTACGATCTGCGCTTCAGAAGCGATATCAAAACCTAAGAACTGCAGGCGACGTTGGTCTACTTCAGCACGCTCTTGTTCTGCAAGCATTTTGTTCGACTCTTGCATTGCATGGTACATCTCCATGATGTCGATAATTTCGCGACATTCTGCTTCAGTCAAACAACCAAACTCTTTGTTAAGTTCACGCATTTGGAGTTCGTAACCACGTTCTACAATCGTTTGTAGACGCTGGTATTTCGCCGAGTTCTCAGGGTTCATTTGAGACATTAGGTAGTATTGATTTGATAGAATTAGACGCTGAGCATTGGTCATTTCCATGGGATGAGCCTCACTAAAAAACTAAATGTTATATTCTTTTGTTGCAGTAAGAGTAACAGCATTCCTACGCGTGGAAACATGATCTCAACACGGATTTAATATGATTTTTTTAATTGATAAACAAAAGTTGTAAAGAAAAGTGAAAGGATAGTTAGCGCTAGAAAAGAAAACGCCCCAATCGAAATTGAGGCGTTTAAAATAGAGGTTGAGCATCGTCTGCAGTATTAGTATTTTACGTTTGAATGATACTGGCTAAGAACAGCAACAATCTCATCCATTTTCTCTTTGCTTGGCGGATTTGTACCTTCAAGAGGGTAGTCAAAACCAAGTGCTTCCCACTTATGTGCACCCAGCTTATGGTATGGAAGCAGCTCTACTTTCTCGATGTTATCCATGTCTTTGATGAATTCACCTAGCAGATGAGCATCTTCAGGCGTGTCCGTGTAGCCAGGGACAATCACATAACGAATCCACGTCTTCTTACCGATTTTGTGTAGGTAGCGCGCAAAATCCAGAGTACGTCTGTTTGATACACCAATGAAATCGTGGTGAATCTCATCTCGCATGTGCTTAAGATCGAGCATCACTAGATCAGAGGCTTCTAGTACTTCGTCAACCACTTCAGTGTGCTTACGAATGTAGCCATTAGTATCAAGACAAGTGTGGATGCCTTCAGCTTGAGCTGCGCGGAAAAAATCACGAACAAACTCAGGTTGTAGCATCGCTTCACCACCAGAACAGGTGATACCACCGCCCGATGCTTTCATGAAATGACGGTATGATTTTGCTTCGTTGATGATCTCTTCGACCGTTACTTCCTTTCCGTCATGAAGATCCCATGTATCACGGTTATGACAGTACATACAACGCATTAAGCAGCCTTGAAGAAACACAATAAAGCGGATACCAGGGCCATCGACAGTACCACAAGATTCGAATGAGTGAATGCGACCAGTTGTAGACATGAGCTATTCTCGTAGAGGAATTTATACCGTTTATTTTATTACAAAAACGGTACATAAAATAGGGTCAAATGGTAACGAGACCTTTAAAAATAAAGGCAACCACCTGTGAAGATGATTGCCTTTATTAAACTTGAAAAGTAAAGGACGAAAGCCCTTACTGGTGGCTAGAAGAAAGCAAACATTGTGATACCGCCAGTGGTGTACACTGACTCTTTCGCTTCTTCGTAATCCGGTGTTTTTGCGGTTAGCGCGAAAGAGGCACCAACGTATCGGTTATACCAAGCGACACCCAATACAGCAGTTGCTTGAATGTTCTCTAAAGTCACATCGTAGATCGCTGGATCTTCGTTGTTTTTATTAGCGTACTCATCAACACCTGAGCGATCGCCTTCGATAGTCAGGTCGTTGAATCGGTAGCGACCTTCGAGGCCTGCATAGGTAAACCAACCAGCGTTTGATGCGCCGATCATGCCCGGTTTGAATGGGTTTTCTGTGGTGATGTTAGCTGCACCAAAGTTACCGCCTAAGTCTGTACCCCAACGAAACATGAAGCCCGTTGAAATGTCACTTCTAAAGTTACCGACGTTGATTTCAGAAACGTTAGAGATTTCGTAGTCAGTATTCGCAAGAGCTTGATTACGCATTAGGTTGAAATGGCTTAGGTAACCAACGCTTCCCGCCCATTCATCATCGACTTGGTATTCCCAACCCATCGGCTCATCCGACTTAGTGATTGAGTGAACCAGCTTTTGAGCATCTTCAGACAGTGCACGTTCGCCCGTAGTACCAAACGTGATATTAAAACGCTGGGCTTGCTGTGGGTTTAAGCTGATGTAATTGAATTCAGTGTGAAGGTAACCTGCGTATGGGCGATCATTAGGCGATGGCGTTTCTAACTCAATGTCAGAAGGCGTATACATCTTGTGGCCAATGGTGATTTCCCACTTGTCTAGAGAGCTTGCGCCCCAGTAGGAAAGACTCAATGGTTTTACCCAGTTATATGGCGTAATACTTGATGATGTGTAACCCAGAAATAAGCCGTTGGTATAGTCTTGGTCGACACCAAAAATACCATCATTATCTAAAGCAAAAGTTAACGTAGAACGCTCAGAGGCTAAAGATGAGAAAGAGAGAAGAATCAGGGGTAAACAACGCAGGTATTTCATGGAGCAGTTACTCTTAAATTATGAACCGCGATATTACCGTAATTTGACAGAATTTGTGGAAAAAAAGTGAATGGCAGGGTGCTTTTTTGCTCAACCTAACATTTCGCGGGATAGGTGAGTGTAGTGCGATTTATTTCAGATATAAAAAAGCCCCGCACATTGGCGAGGCTAATATTATTTACTGTCTATTGAGCGTGAGCTTATAGAGACTCAGTAAATGTACGTGCGATTACGTCAGCTTGTTGCTCTGCAGTTAGAGAGTTAAAGCGAACAGCGTAACCAGATACACGGATTGTTAGCTGAGGGTATTTCTCAGGGTGCTTAACTGCGTCTTCAAGAGTTTCGCGGTTAAGAACGTTAACGTTAAGGTGTTGACCACCTTCAATGCCAGCTTCGTGGTGGAAGTAACCATCCATTAGGCCTGCAAGGTTAGCACGTTGGCTGTCTTGTTCTTTACCTAGTGCGTTTGGCACGATAGAGAACGTGTAAGAGATACCATCTTGTGCGTCAGCAAACGGTAGTTTACCTACAGACGTTAGTGATGCTACAGCACCTTTCTCATCACGACCGTGCATTGGGTTTGCACCAGGAGCGAAAGGAGCGCCAGCACGACGACCGTCTGGAGTGTTACCAGTTTTCTTACCGTATACAACGTTAGACGTGATAGTAAGAACTGACTGTGTAGGGATAGAGTTACGGTAAGTCTTAAGCTTACGGATCTTGTTCATGAACGTAGAAACTAGTTCACAAGCAATATCATCTACACGAGAGTCGTTGTTACCGTATTTAGGGTAATCGCCTTCGATTTCGAAGTCAGTTGCGATGCCATCTTCGTCACGGATTGGTTTAACAGTCGCGAACTTGATTGCAGATAGTGAGTCAGCTGCAACAGATAGACCAGCGATACCACAAGCCATAGTACGACGAACGTCACGGTCATGAAGAGCCATTAGAGACGCTTCGTAGCTGTACTTGTCGTGCATGTAGTGAATGCTGTTTAGTGCAGTCACGTATTGCTTAGCTAACCAGTCCATGAATGTGTCTAGGCGACCCATTACGTCATCGTAGTTAAGAACTTCGTCAGTGATCTTGTCTGAAACAGGACCAACTTGCATCTTAAGTTTCTCGTCCACACCGCCGTTGATTGCGTAAAGCATTGTTTTCGCAAGGTTAGCACGAGCACCGAAGAACTGCATTTGCTTACCAACGATCATTGGAGATACACAACAAGCGATAGCGTAATCATCAGACTCTAGGTCAGGACGCATTAGGTCATCATTTTCGTACTGGATAGAAGAAGTATCGATAGATACCTTCGCACAGAAACGCTTGAAGCCGTCAGGTAGTTGCTCAGACCAAAGAACAGTGATGTTTGGCTCTGGAGAAGGACCCATAGTGTATAGAGAGTTTAGGAAACGGAAGTTCGAACGCGTTACTAGCGTACGACCGTCGATACCCATACCACCCATAGACTCTGTTGCCCAGATTGGGTCGCCAGAGAACAGCTCATCGTACTCAGGAGTACGTAGGAAACGAACCATACGCAGTTTCATTACGAAGTGGTCGATCATTTCTTGTGCTTGTTCTTCAGTGATCTTGCCAGCAGCGATATCACGCTCGATGTAGATGTCTAGGAAAGTCGAAGTACGACCTAGAGACATTGCAGCACCGTTTTGAGATTTAACAGCAGCTAGGTAGCCGAAGTAAGTCCACTGGATAGCTTCTTGAGCTGTTTGAGCTGGCTCAGAGATATCGAAACCGTATTTCTCAGCCATTTGCTTGATTTGACCTAGAGCACGATGTTGCTCAGAGATCTCTTCACGCAATTGCATTGTTGCAGAAAGATCTTCGCCGTTCTCGAAACGCTCTTGTAGAGAAGCGAATTGAGCCGCTTTGTCTTTCATTAGGAAATCAATACCGTAAAGTGCAACACGACGGTAGTCACCAATGATACGACCACGGCCGTAAGCATCAGGAAGACCAGTCAGAACACCAGACTTACGACATTTTAGGATATCAGGAGTGTAGATATCGAAAACGCCAGCATTGTGTGTTTTGCGGTATTCTGAGTAGATTTTTGAAACCATTGGGTCAAGAGTTTCACCGTATGCTTTACAAGAACCTTCAACCATACGCACACCACCGTTAGGGATGATTGCACGTTTTAGTGGCTTCTCAGTTTGTAGACCAACGATAGTCTCAAGATCTTTCTCAATGTAACCTGCATCGTGAGCAGTAATGGTAGAGATAACAGAAGTATCGAAATCTACAGGTGCTTTAGTTGCGTTTTCCTGTTTGATACCTTCCATTACCGAAGACCAAAGCTTGTTAGTTGCTTCAGTACCCTCAGAAACTAGGAAAGACTCGTCGCCTTCATACGGCGTGTAGTTCTTTTGAATGAAATCACGAACGTTTACTTCGCTTTGCCACTCACCTGCAGCAAAATCTTCCCAAGCTTTAGCAAATTGCTCTGCCATGACATACCTACCTTTTTAGTAGAAAAAATACGTACATTAACACTGTTGAGCCAGCGCCCCTCGTAAGGGTAGTACACTCTTATTAATAACAATATATATGAGCATATAAGCATCATATGGTTATATATATTGTCACTACCTTTTATATGTTGTCTTTACTCTATGTATTCAAGACTACGCTAAAAAATTTCTGCAAACCTTAAACTAAATCAATAAATGCCAAAAAAAGTTGAAAAAATTTGAGTGGCAGGGGTTGCCACCCAAACTTTTTTTTAATCCTAATACTACTTTTGTGTAGTAAGGACTATTATAGCCAAGCTTTTAGACCATACTGACCTTCTAGCATACCAACTGCAAGCATTGCCACTAGACAGATAACTAAAACGCCAACAGGGATAACAATCTTATCTACAAATGATAGACGCTTTGCACGCTCTTTATCACCAATTAGACCATTATTATCAAGAAGCATAGTTAGTGCCCATGCTAATACTGGGTTAACAACCGCTGAACCAAAGATACAGATACCAGCCGCTTGAGAATCTTTTGAATCCTTAACCATTTGCATACCTGCTTCAAGTAGAGGTAGAGATACACCTACAAGTAGCGCAACACGCATCACTGGTGGCCATACTGCTACGTCCATCGGGAAACCAAGAATCGCAACAATAATACATAGAGAACCAAGCAAGATTGCGCCGCCAGGGATTGGACGTTTCGCGATTGCTGCTGGGATCATGTAAGTACCCCAAGAAGATGTGATGTTACCACCACCAACTGCAGTACCTACCATTTGACGAACAGAACACATAGTCATTGTGTCATCAACATCCATCAGAACTTTTTCAGAGCGTTTAGGGTAGTTCAGTTCTTGGAAGATACGGTGACCTAGGAAGTCAGGAGACCACATTGCTACAGCAAGGATTGCAAATGGTAGAGATGCGATGAAGTGTTCAACGTTTGGCAAGCCAAGCATCCAACCTTCTGAAGTAGAACCCCACCAGTAAACTGGGTTTAGGTTTGGAATACCCATTTCAGTTTCGAATACGATGTCGAAACCAGCACCTAGAACTAATGCAATAGCAAGGCCTGTGAATGCACAAACAGGGATAGCTAACCAACGCTTGTTCACTTTTGCTAAGAAAGCGTAGATAGCAATAGTAATAGCAAGAACGATTAAACCAACGTAACCCATGCTGCCCGCTTCAACGGTAGAAGATTGAAGACCAACCGCCCACTCTTGAATTGAGTTGATTTGGCTCATGGTACCGGTTAAGCCTAAGAATATGAGCAAGCCACCTGCTGTACCTTCAGAAGTTAGGTTAACAAGTTTAGATCCGCCTTTTAGGAAACTTAGGATGAGACCGAACACACCGATCAGGATGGCCAATGCAAGAGGGTGAGCACCAGCGAGAGCGATGGTACCGATAAGAGGGATCATTGGGCCGTGGTTGCCGGCAAGGTTTGCTTTAGGGTTAAAGAAACCAGAAGCAAGGATACAAAACAGTAGTGCAGGAATAAGCATTTCTACACGAGCGACTTCAATTGCGAAGTCTTTACCTAGGTTTACGTGATCCCAAGCTTGAGTTAGGCCATCAGCCCACGACATCATTACTGCAGAGTACATCGCAATGATACCAATAGTACCAGCAAGTGCAGGAACAAGATCTTCAAGTTCAAAGCGGAAGTCACGACCTGGAAGGTTTAAACCGAAGCGGCGAGGCTTCATGATTTGAAGTTCGTGATCTAGATAATCTGAGCGGCTCTCAAATTCAGAAGCAGGACGGTGTAGCTCTTTATAGCTTTTCTCTTCTACTTCAGAGTTCGCATTATTGACAACGTCTGACATAGATTCCTCATATTTTTTGTTAGTAATTCTAAAATTGAATTCTATAAGTTCGCGTAATTGCGTTATTTCTTAGTTATAACTCATTAACATTATGTTGCACGGTTTTGCTGTGCTTTATGCAGCTAAGTTAAAAGAAATGTTTGGCATTTTTAATGCCTTATTCTTTGCTGAGGAGTCTAACAAGCTTACCCTTTAGGGTGATTGATCTTGATCACTTTATGAGTATATGTGAAAGAAAGCTACAAAACGCAGCGATTCATTAACTTCCCATTGATGAATCGTGTAATTAGTTTTCACAAATTGACGTTTACCTATCTTCTTCGAGCCTTTGTCGTCATGGCTCGAGTTCAATACTCAATTCTTACTGAGTTATTTCACTATTACTTGCTTCCCAACTGTTCCGAGTGAAATGCTTACAATGTAATAACCTTAAAATAATTGTGCCTTACGGTGTGTATGTAGTGTTGAGCGTGCAGATTATATTTTGCAGATCTCGGCGTATCTAAGTTCACAAAACTTGTTTTTCTTGTGAGACATCAAGCTACGTGAATCTCATTTTGATTAACTTTATTTAAACAATGTAAGGGGTGTAATTGCAGCTTATTGATAGAACTCATTCATTAAATTGAGGCGAAAACGCTACCTTTTGCATAATAAGTCAGAGTGAATCGCTATTTATGCCCATTTATCAGGTTAATAATTTGTTGCATGTTGTTTCGTGTGGTGCTAGTTTGTATCGCATGAAAAGGTCGGAGTACCTTGCATTTTCACAAACTTGGGAGAGAAAGCGCATGAAAGATGTACCAGCGCTGGACATAAAGGATCTACACAAAACGTTTGGTCAAAATGAAGTTTTAAAGGGAATTTCACTTTCTGCGCATAAAGGCGATGTAGTATCGATTATCGGATCTTCAGGGTCGGGTAAGAGTACTTTCCTTAGATGTATCAATCTTTTAGAGACACCTACTGCAGGCGAGATTTGGGTTAATGGCGAATTAATTCAAATGAAAAACAACCGCCAAGGTGTTTCTGTTCCTGCCAATGAAAAACAAGTACAGCGAATCCGCTCTCGTCTGGCGATGGTTTTTCAGGGTTTCAATCTGTGGTCTCACCTGACCGTTCTTGAAAATGTTATCGAAGCGCCTGTTCACGTCTTAGGTGTACCTAAAGCACAAGCGATTGAAAATGCAGAGCTACTACTGAAGAAAGTCGGCCTGTATGAGCGTAAAGATTACTACCCGGGTCATTTGTCTGGCGGCCAACAACAGCGTGCTGCTATTGCGCGAGCGCTAGCGGTTGATCCGGAAGTTATGCTGTTTGATGAACCTACATCGGCATTAGACCCTGAGTTAGTAGGCGAAGTGCTTGGTGTAATGCGAGATCTAGCAGAAGAAGGAAGAACCATGCTTGTGGTAACACATGAAATGGCTTTTGCTCGTGACGTATCAAACCATGTGATGTTCCTGCACCAAGGTCTAGTGGAAGAACAGGGCGATCCAGCTAAACTGTTTACGGAACCTGAATCTGAACGTTTACAACAATTTATCTCATCGATTTACTAATCAGAATTGAAACGCCGTTGCCAACGGTAAACAGCGACGGTGTGAACAATAAAACACAACAAGTAAGTTAATAAGCAACAACAAACACAATATTAAAACTAGCAAAACATAAAAACCTAAATCACAGGAGTAGGGATATGAAAAAGTGGTTATTAGTCGCGGCACTTGCTGCAACTGCTGCAACGGGCGTAGCTCAAGCAAAAGAATGGAAAACAGTACGCTTTGGTATTGAAGGTGCTTACCCTCCATTTAGCTGGACAGAAGCTGACGGGTCACTGAAAGGCTTCGATGTCGATATGGCTAACGCACTTTGTACTGAAATGCAGGTGCAGTGTAAGATCGTTGCACAAGACTGGGATGGTATCATTCCTTCTCTACTTGCTCGTAAATATGATGCGATCATCGCGGCAATGTCTATCACGGAAGAGCGTAAGAAAAAAATCGACTTCACTGGTAAATACGCACTTATCCCAAACAAGTTCATCGCTAAGAAAGGTGCAGGCCTTAACTTTGATGATCTAAGCGGTCAAAAGATTGCAGTTCAACGTGCAACAACTCACGATAAATACCTAACAGACAACTACGGCGATACAGTAGAGATCGTTCGTTACGGTTCATTCGACGAAGCTTACCTTGATCTAGCAAACGGTCGTGTTGCTGCTGTACTAGGTGATGCATCTGCTCTAGAAGAAGGCGTGCTGAACAAAGCTGGTGGTGAAGACTACGAGTTTGTTGGCCCCTCTCTAACGGATCCTAAGTGGTTCGGTGAAGGTATGGGTATTGCTGTTCGTAAGCAAGACAAAGATCTGACTAAGCAATTAGATGCGGCAATCCTTTCACTACGTGAAAAAGGCATCTACCAAGATATCGCGGCTAAATACTTCAACTACGACGTATACGGTCAGTAATCTTTAGCGTCAATTCTTAAGGGAGAGGTTCTCCTCTCCCTGTCTTACCAACTTTTTCGCAGTTCTGTTGGAATCCATTATGTTTGATTTACAAGGATATGAAGCGTCGATCCTGAAAGGGGCGGTGCTCACAATCGAAGTTGCCTTGCTGTCGCTAATTTTAGCTATGGTTCTTGGTATGCTAGGTGCCTTAGCAAAACTCGCGCCTTATCGCTGGGCTCGTGCTATTGCAACCCTCTACACAACCGTCATTCGAGGCATTCCAGATCTCGTACTGATGATGCTGATTTTCTTTGGTGGACAAATCCTTTTAAACAACAGTTTGTATTCCATCAACGAGTGGCTCAACGAGTGGTTTGCATCCAGTGATCCTAACCACGAATGGACCGCTTACTTACCTGATTATATTGATGTCAGCCCATTTGTTGCTGGTGTCTTAACCATAGGCTTTATTTTCGGTGCCTATATGGCAGAAACGTTCCGTGGTGCCATCATGGCTGTCGACAGCGGTGAAATGGAAGCGGCAAAAGCTTATGGTATGAGCCCTGTAAAGGCGTTTCACCGCATACTGCTACCGCAGATGATTCGTCACGCATTACCGGGTTTTGGGAATAACTGGCTGGTATTACTTAAAACCACTGCGCTGGTTTCGATTATTGGCCTAGAAGACATGGTACGTGTTAGTGCACTGGCGGCGGGTTCAACCAAAATGCCATTCACTTTCTACATGACTGTGGCGATTATCTTCTTATTCTTCACCAGTGTTTCAACGGGCTTACTTAAGCTGGTTGAACGTAAATTCAGTATCCACGCGAGGTAGTTATGGACTTTTCATTGATAATTGAAAGCCTGCCGATTTACCTTGGTGGTTTATGGACAACGGCTTGGATGGTTTGCGTTGCTTTGATCATTGGCTTATTCGTCGCCATACCACTAGCTATCGCTCGTAACAGTCCAAATATGCTGATTAATGCTCCGGCTTGGTCATTTATCTATTTCTTCCGTGGTACGCCATTACTGGTTCAGCTGTACCTGATTTACTACGGTATGGACCAATTCTTCCCAGTGAAAGACACATTATGGGAAAACGCGTGGTTCTGTGCTTTGGTGGCATTCATTCTTAACACGTCAGCTTATACTGCTGAGATCATTCGCGGTGCGATTAATGGCTTACCGAAAGGTGAAGTGGAAGCAGCAAAAGCTTACGGCATGAGCACACCTAAGACTTACCGTCGTATCATCTTACCAAGTGCTCTACGTCGTGCATTACCGGCTTACAGTAACGAAGTTATCTTCATGCTTCACGGCTCTGCGGTAGCGGGTATCGTAACCATTATGGACTTAACCGGTGCAGCACGTTTGGTTAACTCACGTTACTACGCTCCATTCGAGTCTTTCCTAACGGCAGGTCTGTTCTACATGGCACTAACGTTCATCATCATCGCGATTTTCAAATTCGCAGAGAAGCGTTTCCTTGCTTATCTAAGACCCCTTAGCTAATTGCACGGTATTCACACAGTTAACAAAACGGCGCTCATTGAGCGCCGTTCTTATTTAGGGTTTGTATAGGAATTAGTTGAGTAGCTCTTTGAAGCAAAAAGGACTTATTACACAAGCAATAAGTCCTTTAACTTTGTTTCTGATTTACTAGTTCAAAAAGCAATTAAACTTCATTAACGCCAATGAAATCACCATCAAAGGATGCATCAGTGTAGATGATGACTTCTTTGCCTCCTTTGGTGAAGCTATAAGCGGTAATCGTTTCAGTTCCATCGAGTCCAAGTTTATCTTGCATATCTTGGTCTAGCGTCACTGATGTTGCGGTTTGGTATTGGAATCCTTGAAGATGACTTGCGTCGATATCTTCAATTCCTAAAGCAAAGAATTCAGCAACTTGGTCGTCGTTCTTTGCTCTATTACCATCAAGGTCATGGTTTTGATTGAAGGTTTTACCTAGAGAAATAGTCAGTTTGTCATTAGCTGAGTCTCCCCCTATGACTGCTTCAAACCCATTGATGTTTGACCCCTTCGACATGTCGATATCGACACCACCAGGGTCATTGGCGACCAGTACATCGAACCCTTTACCACCATGAATTAGAGTATCCTCTGCATCAAAGGCTACTGTATCGTTGCCTTTACCAGCACGGATTTCGTCTGCACCACCACCACCAATGATGATGTCATCGCCTTTACCGCCTTTGATATGGTCGATTCCGTCTCCGCCATCAAGCCAATCATCGCCTTTACCACCAAACAATTGCTCTGGTTGGTCGTCGATTTCAACGGTGGTTACCACATCATCGAAGTCACCATCACCGCCAGGGTTGTCATTCCAGAACTGATTTCCGAGTTCTGTACCCGGATTGAAGTTGTTAATGCCGCTAACATCTAAGGTAAGGTTGCCGTTACTACCGACTAAATCTTGTACGCCCAGCAAGAAGGGGTGGTCACTATTGTTAGAGCTGGTCGCTTGTTGAGTGTTTAAGTCAATTGCGATACTTTCGCCTGAGACGAAACCGTCATTCCCGCCATCTGGGATAATGAAGAACCCGAGCGTATCAACGCAATCATCACAGTGCCCCAAATCGAGACTAAAGCTGTTGCCAGCTTCAGAGTTTGGAAGGTGATCTTTCACATTCCCCCAAATGACTTCAGCGTTTACATTGCCTTCACTGTCTTTTGTGAAGTAACCAAACGAATTTTCGAAGCCCGCTTCGGTGCCTTCCATAGTGACGTCAATAGTCCCTCTGAAGCTACTTACATCGTAGTAACCCGTCTCAGGATCGAGTTCAGGTATGCCACCTTTGGCGTTGTCACCACCAAGAATGACATCGTCCCCACGACCACCGCGCAATATATCGGTTCCGTCACCCGTTAGGCCATCGGTGGTAACAGAAGTGACGTAGTAGTCACTTGAATCGGCATTAGCGTTTCCGTTTTTGTCAAATGCAGGACCAACGGCAGTAAACTGAAGTTCATCAAAGGCTTTAAAGCCAGTGTCATCAGGACCGATGTTTAGATAACCGCTGTTGTTATTGCCATCCGCTAAATCGCTCGCAATGAAATCGCCCTCAGCGACCAGAATACCTTCCCGATATGCTGCCCAATGGCCTGCCTCATCTACGCCATTGTCGCCTTCATTTAAGTAGAGGTTGGAAATGCCGACTTTAGCAATCATTGTATGTTCGTCTAAGCTGACGGAAAACATCTCTGATGCACCTTCACCGGTAACGCCGTCGTAGCTGAAGCCAATTTGAGCAAGCACGCCAGCCTCTGCTGCGCCATCTACCCCATAACCTGTACCGCCAGAGCTTGCATTACCTGTATCAACGGTGCCGACAGAACCATCAGCGTTGTAGGCGGTTGAATTTGCTGATAGGTCGACGGATGTCGTTGGATCTGCTAATTCAAACTCGCCGGTTCCTTCGTTAAACGACAGCGCTTCAAAGTTATCGCCGATAATTACGTCATTCCCTTTACCGCCTCGAATCAAATCGTTCCCAGCAGCGCCTTCATTTGCAGCGTCTGGCCCGTTATCACCGATTAGCACATCGTTATGCAGTACTTGCTTCAATGACACATTGTCAATCAGAGCCCCAAAGGTATCTTCTGCACCGTCGGCAATAAAATTGAGTGAGTAATTTCCTGAAGAGAGATCGACATCTTCGCTAAACAGATCCCAATCATCATCTACGCCGTCAATGTCTTGGAAAGACTTCTCGAATACAACGTCGGTGCCCGCCATTATTTGGACTGTGAAAGGAGCGGTGGTACTATCGCCTCCTTTATTACGGAAAGCGTAGGAAAAATCGAGTTGATATATACCGTCGTCATCGACCGTAAATGTTTGGGAGACGGTTGAATTTGAATTCGCGCCATGCGAGTCTAATTCTAGGAAGTGACCACTGGCGATATCAGTCCCGTAACCATCAGCTGGGACACCGCCATGCAGTTGTTCTTGAATCTCGATACTGCCAACCTCGGCGTTCCATGCACCGGCGCTTGGCGCTGTTCCCCATGTATTGCCAAGGTCAAAATCTTCAAAATCACCATCGCTGATTAGGTTTTCGCCAAATTCTGCACCAGCGCCTCTGTCACCATAAATAATGTCATTGTTCGCACCGCCTTCAACATAATCATCACCGGCACCTGCAACCACAATGTCGTCAACACACTCTTCTCCTAGCGCTTCTAAATCTTTATCGCGTGCCGCGCTTAAATCGCGGTTAACGCCGGCTTCATCACCAGCATTGAGCGAATGATTCCAAGCTTCAACCACATCGTTTCCGGCACCTGCTTTAATTGTGTCCGATCCACGTCCAGCAGCGATAAAGTCATCGCCGCTGCCGGCATGCACAATGTCGTCGCCTTTACCGGCTCGTACTTCGAGGTTATCGCCGCTGAGGTTAGAAAGGTCATTGTTGACATCTCTAGATTCTGGGGTGGGGAGGTTAGGACCATCTACTAGTATATTGGTATCATTGCTACCATTACTTTTCAGTCCTGCTGCTGTATTGGTTACTTCTGCCATCGTTTTTTCCTCATATATCATTCGATACATAGAGGCAGCCCAGCCATCTCGCTTCATCCTTGAGATCTGCGGCTTTCCGTCCTCACCTCACGATGAGTTTGGCTTTTTCTTCTCGCGCTTGGTTAAATTTCTCTCATTGCCTTATAGGCGCTCACAGAGAGTGGATTGAGTAGATACTCGAGCGGTGTTTGTTGCTCAAGTAAAATCATCACTTCTGCGGGCATGCCCGGATACAATGAGATGTTTTCTAATGCTTCTAGCTCAGACTTATCTAACGATACTCTCGCTAAGTAAGCAGAAGATCCTGTGGCTTGATCGCTAATGCGGTCAGCCGAAATATGGACTAACTTTCCACGAATCGGTGGTGTTTTACGGAAACTGTATGCGGTCAGTCTTACTTGGGTATCCAACCCAATTCGTAAGGCTTCAATGTCTTCTGGCTTGACTAACGCTTCTACAATCAACTCGTCATTTTGCGGAACCAATTCCATTAAGGTTTCACCGGGTGGAACAATGGCATTTTCGGAGACCACATTAAGTCCAACCACCACACCACTTTGAGGTGCTCTTATTTCAACCCGGGTAAGAATATCTTGAGCATTGACCATAGCTTCTCTGGTTTCATTCAGCTTTCGTTCTAAATCTTGTATCTCTTCGCCGAGCGTTTTGGCGTAAGTATAATCCGCGTTGATCAGCTCTAATTTCGCTTCGGCGATGGTGCGCTTGGCGTGTCCGATTCTAGCTTTGAGGTCAGCAACGTTACCTTGTAATTGAGAGCGTTCTCGCTGTAAATCCAATAAGCGAGATTTGGATGTGTTACCGGAAACAAGCAAATCTTGGTGCATTTGTACCTGTTCTTCTAAATACTTCAGGCTTCGATTTCCGGCTAAGAATCGTTGTTGGAAGCCTTGCAGATCAAGTTTTGATTGCTCGACTTTTTGCTGTAACACATCGGATTCACCGGATTTTAACGATTGTCTTTTGCTGAAAAGTTTACTCTGCGTATCAAGTAAGCTTGATACGTTTGGGTCACTCATAAGGGAGAGTAATCTCATATCAAATTGAATTTCTTGATGACTCGCTAACTCTGATTGTAAGCGGTTCAGCCGCGCTAAATCACTTTGCCACTGAGCTCTTAGCCTTAGAAGCGATGCTTGAGCTTGTGTGTGACTTAACGTGATGAGCAGTTCGTCTTTTTGAACATGGTCGCCGTCAGAAACATGGACGATTTCTACAATCCCGCCTTCTAAGTGCTGAATGGGTTTTCGCTTTGATTCTACGATAATCACGCCTGGCGCAATGGCAGCAGAAGAAAGCGGGGCTAGGTATGCCCAAGCAGCAAAGCCACCAAGAGTAGTCACAAGAACTACCCAGATGAACACCTGTATTTTGAATGTAGAAAAGATCAGTTTTCTACCATCGTCGAAGTGAATACCTTTATCGTCATGATGAATACTAGCCATTCGACACCTCCGAGGAAGCGACATTGAAGAGCGACCGGACAACTTTACTCGCTTCGCCTGCTTGCGTTATCTGGCCGTTTTTCAATTCAACAACCCAATCGACATGTCTGAGTAAGCTTGGGTTATGCGTTACCATCACGACAGAAATGGATTTCTCTTTCGCCAATTGTAATAGCGAAACAAGAAACTCTTCGCCTTCTTTGTCGAGATGGGAATCAGGCTCATCAAGCACGAGTAGCTTAGGTGAGAAAACCAATGCTCTTGCGATGGCAAGTTTCTGGGCTTGTCCACCAGATAACTGATGACCAAAAGAACCGATAATCGTTTCATATCCATTCGGTAAGGCGACAACAGCATCATGCACACCGGCTTGAATAGCGGATCTGACGATTTGGCTATCCGTAACGTTGGAATCAAATCGGGCGATATTTTGTTTGACAGTGCCATGTAAAAAGTCGATGTGCTGAGGAACATAACCGACGGTGTGTTTGAACTGATTCAGATTCCACAACTCAACATTGAGTCCATCGATAGAAATGCCACCTTTTGAGGGCGATATGCCGTTAGTGATCATTTTGCAGATGGAAGACTTACCTGACCCGCTAGGGCCTATCAATGCGACTCGATTTCCTGATTCCAGTCTTAGCTTCAAACCATTAAGAGTCGGCTTGTTAAGTTTTTCAGACGCGAACCATGTGACGTTGTCGATGACCAGATCACCTTTAATTGTTTCCAACTCGGTTCGCTCGGTATGTTTAGTATGAGAAGCAAATTCCTTAGCTAAGCGTTTGTTTGCATCCAAACCAGTTTTCCATGCTTGAATACCACTAGAGAGCATCTCAATTGGCTGGAGTGCTCTCGCCATTAGGATTGAACCCGCAATCATTCCACCAGCAGACATGGCATTTTGAATGACTAGACTTGCTCCGACAGCCATGATGATGAGTTGAAGGACCATACGTATGTAACGAGAAAATGCACTCAGTGAACAGGTGGCTTGATCTAAATGGCTTCGAGACCAGCTCTTCTCCGCCAATATTTCTTGGTAGGTCTGACTTAAACCTTGTTGTTGATGTTGGCTAAAGATCGTGGCGTGTTTTTGAAAGCACTCGTCGTTTTTTCTTTGTGTTGCGAGCTGGCTTAAGTAAGTGGTTTTAAAGTGCTTAGATTTAACCCAATGAGAAAACAATGTTGTCATGAGAATAAAAACAACGGCACCCACACCGACTAATCCTATATATGGATGAATCGCAAACATAATAATAAGAAAAAGGGGAGTGAATGGCAGATCAAACATGACAAAGTAGGCTGGAGAAGAGAGTAGGCTCTTTACCTCACTTATATCGTTGAACAGATGTTTTTCTTTTGATTTCGATGAGAAGGAGGTTTGTTCAAATAGCTGCTGAGACGCGATAAATTCAAATTTGATCGCTTTCTTTTGTGCATACTTGGCTCTAGACGCGTCAAGGAACGCTTGGGCTGTAAGTAGGAACACAGCAATGAAAGCCAAGAATAGAAGCGTATCTAAACTTTGACTTGAGAGGACTCGATCAAACACTTGAAGGCTGAATAAGGGAACGACTAACATCAATACGCTGATCGCTCCGCTGACCACCATCATCGGAAGTAAACTACGCAGATTAATTGGATTTATACCGGCCCAAGGCTTTGCGTCCATACAAAACTCTCTCCATTGGTTGTCCAAATAGTATAGATGGGCAGTGGCGAGAATGTGAACTATCTCAAGCTTTTTGAGTGGATTTGAGCTAAGTAAAAAAAATGCACAAGCTAAACAAAAGCTTGTGCATTTTTGATTTGAAATTTAATTTGGATTTTATTTAAACGTCGACCAAATCGGAGCGTGATCTGACGGTTTTTCAATGCCGCGTAGCTCGTAATCGATGCCAGCTTCAGTACACTTATCGGCAAGCTTTTGAGTCGCTAGGACTACATCAATACGCAGGCCGCGGTTGTCTACGAAGCCTTTTGAGCGGTAATCAAACCACGAGTATTGATCATTCACTTCAGGGTGCAGCAAGCGGAAGCTGTCTACAAAGCCCCAATCCATCAATGTTTTCAACCATTCGCGCTCTTCTGGTTGGAAAGAACATTTACCAGTTTTTAACCAACGTTTCGCATTAGGTTCACCAATGCCGATGTCTGCGTCGATAGGGCTGATATTAATGTCGCCCATCACAATCACTTGCTCATCTTTGTTGTGATAATCGTTTAAGTAAGTCATTAAGTCTTTATAGAACTGGCGTTTGTACGGGTATTTTGTTTCATGCTTGATGTTATCCCCTTGAGGGAAGTAGCCATTTAGCACGGTAACCTTTTCACCATTTTCATCTTCAAACGTCGCCATGATCATGCGTTTTTGATGGTCTTCATTATCTGTTGGGAAACCCTTCTGCACAGAAATAGGCTCTTGCTTACACAACATTGCCACACCGTAGTGGGCTTTTTGACCGTGGAAGTAAACCTTATAGCCCATTGCTTCAACATCAGCAATTGGGAAGGCTTCATCGTGCACTTTTATCTCTTGCAGACCAATCACGTCGGGTTGGTGTTTGTCGATAATAGCTTGCAGTTGGTGAAGGCGGGCTCTAAGACCGTTGATGTTGAAGCTAATTACTTTCATTTGTTTTTATACCTCTCGTAAACCTTTGTCACTGCTTGTTTTTAAAGGTTTTTGATTTGGTGGATTTCATGGTTCATCGTATTTAACCATGCTTAATAATTTCTGTCGCCACTTTGTAGAGACAAAATGGCGACATTAAATGATGTGAATACTTACAGTTACGTAGAATCTATTGAGTCTTAAGTAAATCCAAAAAGAACGCGTATTCAAGTGCGTCTTCTTTTAATCGTTTAAATCGGCCAGAAGCGCCACCGTGACCGGCTTCCATATCGGTTTTGAACAGCAATACGTTGTTGTCTGTTTTCATTTCACGCAGCTTCGCAACCCATTTCATTGGCTCAAAGTACTGCACCTGTGAGTCATGCAGGCCTGTCGTTACCAACATGTTCGGGTAGTTTTGTACCTTAATGTTGTCGTACGGTGAGTACCCCAGCATGTAATCGTAGTAGGCTTTATCGTTCGGGTTACCCCATTCGTCATACTCATTGGTGGTTAGAGGAATCGATTCATCGAGCATGGTTGTCACAATGTCTACAAACGGAACATGTGCACCAATACCACGGTACAGTTCTGGTGCTTGGTTGATGATTGCTCCCATCAATAGACCGCCAGCAGACCCCCCAACGGCGAACACTTTATCTTTCGCGCCGTAGCCTTCTTCAACAAGCTCTTTGGTTACATCAATAAAGTCGTTGAACGTGTTTTGTTTGGTCAGTTTTTTGCCATCTTCATACCAAGGGCGACCAAGCATTTCTGAACCGCGGACATGTGCGATGGCATAAACAAAACCTCTATCCAGTAGGCTTAGGCGAGTTGAGCTGAAGGTAGGTTCAATCGTAGAGCCGTAAGACCCATAGCCGTATTGGTAGATTGGGTTAGTGCCGTCTTTCTTAAATAAGTCTTTACGATAAACCAAAGAGACAGGAACTTGCTTACCATCGCGAGCCGTAATCATGATTCGCTCTGATTGGTAGTTATCCGCTTCGAAATCACCTAATACGGGTGTTTGCTTCATGAGCTCGGATTCACCTGTACTTAGGTCGAAATCATAGTAAGTACCTGGCGTGGTTAAGCTGCTGTAATAGATACGAACTTTTGCGTTATCTAATTCATAGTTACTCGTTAGGTAAGCGGCAAATGCGGTGTCGTTAAATTCAAGTGGAAACTCGTGGCCTGTTGAGAGTTGGCGAACTTTCACTGTAGACAAGCCATCCGCGCGTTGCTCGTAGACAAGATGGTCATCAAACAACTCGAAATCTACAAGCTGAGTATTATCGTCTGCTGGGATGACATCGACCCATTTTGAGCGATCATGCATCTCTTCAGCTGTGACTTTCATTAAACGGAAATTGACCGCTTGGTAGTTGGTGTAGATGTAATACCAATCACCTAGCTTAGCGATGCTGTACTCTATGCCGGTCTCTTTTGGGTAGAAAGCCTCAGCTGTAGCCTTTGGGTTGTTGGCATCGATGACTGAGACACCGCTGGTTTCTGTGCTCGAATGCCAAATGTAGACCTGTTCTCCATCTTTGCTTTTACTCAAAGAGGTGTAGTAAGCGCTATCGGCTTCTTCGTAGATTAACTGATCGCTTGCCTGAGCTGTGCCTAACACGTGGCGGTAAACTTGATAACCCAGCAATGTTTGTGGATTTTTTTTGATGTAGTAGAAGGCTTGGTTGTCGTTTTGCCACGCGATAGCACTTGAAGCGCCTTCAATTTCATCTTTTAGGTATTCACCTGTTGTGAGGTCTTTGATCTTGATGGTGTAAATGCGGCGGCTTAGCGTATCTTCGCCATAGGCCAACAAGTTTTCGTCTGGGCTGATCGTTAAGCCACCAATACTGAAGAATTCATGCTCTTTTGCTAGCTCGTTTACATCTAAGATGACTTGCTTGTCTGTGCCTAAAAAGTTTTTTTCACGCAGGTGAACTGGGTATTCGTTGTCGCCTGTGACCTTATTCGAGTAGTAGTAACTGCCTTTGCGAACCGGTACCGAATTGTCGTCTTTCGCGATTCGGCCTTTAATCTCTTCAAATAATTGTTTTTGTGCTGCTTCTGTATGTTTCAACACCGTATCTGCGTACTGATTCTCTTGCTCAAGTTGTTGCAATATCTCTGGATCTTGGCGTGCATCATCGCGCATCCAATAGTAATCATCGATTCGGATTTCACCATGAATCGTCATTGCGTGAGGGACTTTCTTAGCAACGGGTGCTTGGGTTTGCTGAGCGACGAGCTGTGATTGAGAGTAGTGGTTCATGGTTGAGATTCCTTGATTGCTGCATCCGGCGACAAGCGCTATTGATACGGCTAATGTGGTTAAAGCGATACGCATCTGTATATCCTTAGTGTGTACCTTACTCGTTTTAATGCCAGCATCCTTTGTTGTGAGAGTTCAGGTACGTTGGTGTTCTTCCAGTGATATTATTTATAATTGGATTCTGGATATGCACCTTCATCGTAAGTGTCTGTTATTGTTTTCAAAAAATCAAAGCAATGTTAAATGAAATTACTGATACGTGAGAGTGGAAGGAATAAATGTGCAACAAAAAGGGACACACTTTTCAGTATGTCCCTTTCCTTTATTTAGCAAGATTCGAGTTTTACGTTAAATAGCCAATGGCATTTCGTTTGAGTGGTCAGGTTTACGATTAACCCAACGTAAACCAAGCATAGCGATGAATGACATAGCAATCATCAGGCAACCGAGTGGCAGTTGGTCTTGAGCTGGGAAGAACGATGCCAATAGTGTTGCGATGCCAGCACCTAGGTTTTGCATACCACCTAAAATCGCACCTCCAGTACCAGCGTGGTACGGGAATGGCGAAAGTGCCCCTGTTGTTGCTGCTGGGAATAATATGCCAGCGCCCAAGAAGTAAATTGTGGCACCGCCAATCAAAGTTAATGCTGTTGTTTGACCAAACAGACCCGGTATCAATACCACTGTTGAGCCTACCAATATCGCAACCAGACCAACATTCAATGCACGGCGCTCAGAGCGACGTTGTGCGATGTAACTAGATAAGCCTGCACCGACTAAGTAACCTGGAATAGGCAAGACAAACAGCAAGCTTACTGTGGTTGCCGGTAAGCCAAGTACGCCACCAAGCAACACACCTGCCGCTGCTTCAAATACGGCTACACCAGCAAAGGTTGCGACTAATACCAATAAGAAACCTTGGAAACGTTTATCAGACAGAACGAACTTGTAGCTGTTGGCAACCGATTCATGCTTGCGTCGTTCTTTCGGCAGTGTTTCCATCATGCTCGTCATCATAGTGATCACAACAGCAATACCAAACAGCGCAAGGAATAAGTAGCTAGAACGCCAGCCGAAAACTTCTGTTAGGTAACCACCCAGTACAGGAGCCATCAATGGTGAGAAAATCACACACATGCTAATCAAGCTGTTTGCACGGTGCAGCTCTGCGCCTTCAAAACAGTCGCGAGTCAATGTACGAGACATCGCACCACCACAACCGATGCCCAAACCTTGGATAAAGCTGCCCGCTAAGAACCATTCATATTCGTGAGCGAACAATGCTACCAAAGTACCGATGATGTAGATGATCAAACCAATCACGATGATCGGTTTACGACCTAGGCGATCTGAAAGTGGGCCGTAAACAAATTGCGACAGACCATAAGGGATCAAGTAACACGCCATCACTGCCTGCAGTGAAGATGCCGAAACTAAGAACTCACCTGCCATATGACCGATAGAAGGCACGTACATCGTTTGAGTCATTTGACCTACGGCAGTCAGAATAGCGATTAAAAAGGTAAGTTTCGCTAATGGAAACGAGGCGGACATTTGCGTATCTCTCCAAAAATTAAGACGTAAAAAGCCTTAGCGCTCCATTAAAGGAGAGCCAAATGAATAAAGTTTTCAGGGAATCTAGGCGTGAGATATTAGAGCTTGATTGCGGGCTTAGCAATCAAAAAGTGTGAAGTTGATCAAGATAAAAATCTATAACTTGGATTATAAAAACTAATCCGAAGTTACTGCATTTTAAAGAGGGAGAGGGTGGAGTGGGCTTCCTTTAAATATCGATGTTCTGGCTATGTCCAAAGCGCTAAAACCTAAGCAACACAGCTAATGATTATATGAGTACATCATTTGAAATCACAGAAAAAAGGAAGAAAACACGCTCTATTAACATTTGTATAAACTTTCGTTTTATATGTAAGCAATTTGTGCTGTAATTATCCGCTAAGCTATTCGTCTAACTCATTTACATTGTGTACAGCAATTCGTTGTCGATGTGATAGTTATGGTTATGGAAGTCTTTTGGCTTAAATAAGGATATTAAATGCGCTCTCTATCGGTACAGTGGAAAATAACCCTCTTAGCAGGTTGTTGTTTAATCATTACGTCACTGTCTCTTATTGGTTTCTCGATCTACAACGCAACGAGCAATCAACAAGTCATCAAATCTCAAAGTTCAGAATCAGTTATCAATAAAACTCAGCAGCTGCTGGCGTCTGTTTCTCAGCTTAATGCTCAAGAAACTCAACGTTATGTAGACGAAGCTATTTACCGCGCAGAGATGCTTGCGGCCAGTGCTCAGTTTCTAAAAAACAATGCAGACGAAAACTTTACGCCAAGTGAAGAGCTTCGTACCGCCTTGGATGAAATGGTTCGTCGCTCGGTTTTAAACTTCGACTCTATTCAAGGTGCGTATCTAGTTTTCAAGCCTAATTTACTCGATAGTGAAGATGCGAATTATGTCGATGCTGATTATGTTGGCTCTAACGAAAAAGGTCGTTTTGCTCCTTACTGGAAGGTGGCAGATAACGGTGAAAATGTTCTAGCGAACGTTCTTTCAGAATCTATCTTGAATGATGACAGCAATAGCGAACGTTTTTACTGTCCTTTGTCTTCAGGGCAAACATGTATTAGTACGCCTAGAGTGGTTAACAGCGGAGGTGTAGCACTACTTACGTCCTCTATTTCAGTCCCTATTTTGGTTGACGACGTTGCTATTGGTTTTCTTGGTATTGATCTAAGACTCGATGGTTTAACCAGTGTGATTACTCAATCTGACCAGAGCTTGTTTAACGGTGCGGGTAAAGCTTATGTGGTTAGTCTAGATGGTTCAGTCATCGCTTCTGATGATTCAAGCATTGCAGTTGGTTCAATCTTCCAAAGTGACAATACAAACAGTGATTTAATGACCGACTTTATCTTTGGTGGTGAAGTGACAACGCAATGGAGCGAGAACGGTGAGTGGTTACTTGCCTTTGCGCCTGTTGTTGCGGCTAACCAAACTTGGGGTGTGTTGTTTGAGATTCCGAGAGAGAGCGTCGTCGCTGATGCCAACAAATTGGATTCCATCATTAGTACTAAGCTAAGTGAAGGCATTAAGACGGAAGTGATTGCCGGTACTGTGTTCATTTTGTTCGGTTTAGCCATTATCGCATTTGCTTCCCTTTCAATTGTGAAGCCTATTCGACAAGTGGTTGAGCGACTTAATGACATCGCTTCTGGTGAAGGGGATTTGACACAGCGTTTAGAGGTTAAGTCTCAAGACGAAATAGGTCAGTTATCTAAAGGGTTCAACTTATTCTTAGACAAGCTACAACACACGATCAAAGAAGTTATTCACACCACTGAACAAGTGGCGAGCACGACAAGCCAGGCTAAAGCATCGGCATCAAGTACCCGAGAAAGTAGCGAATCTCAATTTAAAGAAGTCGATCTTGTGGCGACAGCGGCCGAAGAGATGACTCAAACAGCGGGCTTAGTGGTACAAAATGCAGAAGTGGCGGTTGATGCTGCTTGTGAAGCGAATCGTTCTGCTCAACAAGGGCAACAAGTCATCGAACTTTCAGCCGGTGAAATGAGAAAGCTGGTGGAACGTATGTCGAGTGCTGTTCCTATTGTTGAAGAGTTGGCAAAAAATAACGGTAACATCACCGAGATCTTAAGTGTTATTGAGGGGATTTCTGAGCAAACTAACTTACTGGCATTGAATGCGGCGATTGAAGCGGCTCGTGCTGGCGAACAAGGCCGTGGCTTTGCTGTTGTTGCGGATGAGGTAAGAAACCTCGCAAGTCGCACACAATCATCGGTTGGTGAGATCAGAGCGGTGATCGACAAGGTTCATGCTGGAACTCAAGATGTCGTTGAAGCGATACAAGAAGGCAATATACTTGCAAACGACACAGCACTACACGTTCAGAAAGCAGTTGAAGATCTGGGGTCGATCTTTACTTCTATTGAGGCGATCAGTGATATGAACAGTCAGATCGTTCGAGCAGCTGAAGAGCAACAATCGGTTTCCGGTGAAGTAAATCAAAGCGTGGTTAATATTCGCGATTTGAGTGCGAAGATCTTGGAGCAAGCCGCGGCTTCTGAGCAAGTGGGTAATGAAATTGACCAGCTGTCTCAACAACAACAGAAATTGGTCAATCAGTTCAAGGTATAGTTGTTCAAGGTATAAGCATTAATCCTTAACCAATTCTTGAATAGAAAAAGGGACAAATGAAGATTTCATTTGTCCCTTTTTTAATTGTTTCTCTAGAAGCTGGTCAATAACCAGCGGTTGACGCTGCTTACTCTTCGATAAACCAGTAGCCTTTGTTGACCAATTCAGTCACGACAGTTATGCCCGAAGGAGATAGGGCAGTAGCCGAGGTAATCATGGTCTCATCGCAAAGTATGTTGAGTAACGAAGAATCCGCTTCATCAACCTTAACCACCTCACCATTAATGTAAGCTGTGTTGCTTTCATTTTCGTGGTAGAGCGCTTTTAAGCCTGATACTCGGTGAATCTCACCTTCAGACTCTAAGTGTTGAGCGATCTCTTCTTGAGTCCATAGTGGCTCAGGAGCAACGATATCAAGTTGGTGGCGTGATTGGCTTAGCAGACAGCCCATGAATTCACTGATGGTTTCAGGTTGCTCTAGTGCAGATTTCAACATGTCTGTGAGATTGCTTAAATCCGATGAACGAATTTTTCCGTAGCCTTCTTGCGTTTTGAATTCTGGATCGTGCAGGTGTACGTCACCCATATCATGAGCAAGCACAAAATCGGCAAAGTTGCTGATTAGCTCTTGCTCTTTAGGGGAACGGTAGCCAATAGAGTAGCTCATCGACGGCTCTAATGTGTTCCCTTCATGTGGGAAACCTGGCGGGATATAAAGGATATCGCCCGGCTCTAAGGTTTCATCAATGATTGGCTCAAATCCTTCTATTTGGCGTAGAGCAGACGCTTGAACGGTCTCTTTGTACTGACCAACATCTTTCGCGCCCACTTTCCATTGACGTTTACCTTGGCCTTGAATGATGAATACATCGTATTGATCAATATGAGGGCCAACACCGCCTTCAGGTGCTGAGTAGCAAATCATGAGATCGTCGAACAACCAGTTTGGTAATTGTTGGAACGCTTCAGTCAGCTGATTTGCACCTTGATGCCAATGGTTGGCTGCTTGAACGATCAATTGCCAATGTGTTTCAGTGAGTTCACCAAACTTCTCTTCAGTGAATGGACCGTGTTCGGCTGTCCATTTGTTGTCGAGGTTAGAAACAAAGCGAGAATCCACTTCTTCTTCCATCGATAAACCAGCAAGTTCTTCCGGCGAAATTGGGTCGACGAAGTTCTGGAAGCCACCTTTTAAGATGGTTGGTTTCTTATGCCAGTAATTTTCAAGAAACTCGGGCATAGAAAAGCTAAGTTGGTACATGTGAATCCTGTATATTTTTTGCTAGATGCTAGATGCTAGATGCTAGATGCTAGATGCTAGTTTGGCTTGTAAATCTTGCTGGACAATCTTAATTGCTTCTAACGCCACCTTTGGGTCGATCTCGTTGCTTTCGAGTAAGTAGATCAAGTCGACAGCTAACTTAACTTCTTCAGGTGCGTTATCCAGTGGTGATGATGTGTTATCAGTGCTCATTTCGCGTAGGGTTCTCTAAGTTAATCAATCTCTCAATGTTCTTCATTGAGTCCTCACAGCGTTCCAATCGTTCTTTTGCGAGTTGCCAAGCCTCTTCCGCTTTTTTCTTATGGTGGCGTGGCGCTGAATCAAACGCTAACTTTCGTGTTTGAACTAAATCGACGAGCCGCTTTTGCCAATCTTGGTGTTGTGCGAGTTCGTTGTATAAGTCGTTTAAGCTTTTTCCTGACTTGCTTTTTCGGTCCAAGCGTAAATCGTGGTTGGCTAACTCTCTTTGGATTGCTGCAATCTGATTGGTCAGCTTTTCTGTCAGGTAGTTGGCTCTGGACGCGGTCAGTTGATTTGAGGTTTGTTCACGTACAATGGTGCGGTACGTTGCCTGAGTTTCAAGTGCATAGGGAAGCAAAACAGAGGCGCCGCATTTAAATAAGGCTCGGTCAAACAAGGCTTGATGATAAGCCCCTCGAGATTTGTCAACCTGCGAGCAATGGCCAATCAAGGTATCAATAACACTTTTTAGCTTTGAAAATTGATTCATTTCACTTCCCGTTGGCTACTGCCTATAAGTTCACAAACCAAGCTTCGTATGCCAGTTTAATTGCAAGTACGCTTACAACTGTAACAAACACAGGTCTTATAAATGTAGCACCGAACCGAATAGCAGAGTGAGCGCCAACAAATGCACCGGCCATCAAACAAAGGCCCATGGTTAAACCTAGAACCCAATCAATATGACCAAGAATCGCGAAGGTCACCAAAGAGGTAAAGTTACTGGTAAAGTTCATGGCTTTGGATAGACCAGAGGCAAGTAAGATGTTTAAGCGATAAAGCGCCATAGAGCTTACCGTCCAAAACGCGCCAGTTCCTGGGCCAGCAACCCCATCATAAAAGCCAAGAATGAATCCTTGGTACTTTTGTTTTCTCTTAAGCACAGGGCAAGGTTTAGGAGACACATTATGGCTCACATCTGGAGTCTTATGAAAAATGGTATAGACCGCTGCGGCAAGAATGACTAACGGCAATACCTTCTCTAACCACTCGGTGCTAATGGCATCAACAGTGAGTGTGCCGATGGTCGCACCTATTAAAGTAGATATGAATGCATTGACCCAACACTCAGGCTTGAACAGCTTTTTACGGTAGTAAGTGAATGCAGCTGTAGATGAAGCGAAGGTTGCTGCAAGCTTGTTAGTACCCAATGCGATGTGTGGCGGTAAACCAAGTGACAGTAAAGCTGGAACGGTTAACATCCCTCCGCCACCTGCGACAGCATCAATAAAGCCTGCTGCAAATGCAACCAGAGCAAGTATGACCAACATGGTTGGCTCAATCATTTCCATAAATAGCTAGTGTTCTCGTTATCGGCTGATAGGGCAGCCACATGAAAAATCTATGGATTAGTCATGTTGGGTTGTGGATGCAAGGGCCTAGCGATGAAGGCCCATAACTACCTCAAGGGCAGGGGATATTAGTATTTTATTGTTCTTTTAAAAGGCGGTAGTGAATCGAGTAGGGACTTTCCGTATCGCTTCGTTACTATGCGTCTATCAAGGATCGTGACTTTACCAGAATCTCTTTCCTTACGCAGTAGTCTACCCACAGATTGAATAAGCTTTTTACTCGCATCTGGAACAGTAATCTGCATAAAAGGGTTACCACCGCGTGATTCAATATATTCTGAATGTGCTTGCTCTACGGGAGAGGTAGGAACACCAAAAGGAATCTTGGTAATAACGAGGTTTTCAAGAAGCTCACCCGGTAGATCAAGACCTTCAGAAAAGCTGCCAGTTCCAAAAAGAACGCTGGTTTTACCTTGGTCTATTAGCTTTTTATGTTTTTTTAGAATTTCAGTTCGTGAAGTATCGCCTTGAACCTGCAATGCCCACGACTTTTTAACGAAATCTGTTGTTAAAGCCTCTGCAACTTTGTTCATTTGCCAGTAAGAAGAGAATAGAACGAGATTGGCTTTTTTGTCTTCTATTACCTTAGGCAAAATTTCAATAAGATATTCGGTAAACTGAGGTGCTTGTGGTTCGTACTTCATTGCTGGAACGATAAGCTCAGCCTGATTCTGGTAATCAAACGGTGATGCCAAAGCCAAAAATTGTACTCCATCTTCTGCTTTTTGGCTGATACCTGCTTGATGACAGAAAAAGCTGAAAGAGTTGAGCGCCCTCATGGTCGCAGATACTAATACCGCACCCACACAGCGGCTCCAGATTTGTTGATCCAGTTGCCAACCTACCTCTAGTGGCGAAACATTAACAACGAAATCGCCTTCGCTTTCTTTATTCAGTTCGAGCCAACGAGCCAAAGGAGCACCTTTTTCTCTCTTCGGTTCAGCCATTAAGCGCCAAACTTGAGCAAGGTTCTCTGTTCTTTGTATATAGAAGCCAATTTCTGCCAGTGCCGGCTCTGCAAGCTTTGCTGAAAGCTCGCCGTCTTTAACTCGTTCCGCAATCAGGTCTGCAATCTTCGCAACTGCTTGGCTCGCCTTTTGTGTGAGTTGCTTGAGGTCTTTTGATTCATTCTCAAGCCACTCAGGTAAGTCGCCATGTTCGAAGCGATACAAGCCGTCTTCAAAGTGGTTAGCGTCAAACTGTTTACTCATTTGAGTCAGGGTAGGGATCAGCTGTTGCACTGAATCTTGCAGTTCATTTCGAAACCGGTGGACACGTTTCTCGTCAGCGAGGCCTGAAAGCTTAGTGATGGATTGGTTCAAACGCTCCAACCATGACGCCGCGCCTTTTAAGCTCGCAGCCGCAGAAGAGTGATCTCTGGCTACATGCGGTAAATGGTGAGCTTCATCGAATATATAGATGCTATTTTCTGGCTCAGGCAGTATCACACCGCCTCCTAGGTCTGCATCCGCCATCACCAAGCTGTGATTGGCAATTATCACGTCTGCTTTATCTAGCTCTGAGCGCGCTTTTTGGAAAGGGCAGTCTCTATGAGTAGGCATACTGTTATTACAGCTGTGCTTATCGCTGACAATCATCTGCCAAATCATGTTGTCGATGGGTTTTGGCCACGAATCACGGTCACCATCCCATTTACCTTGGGTTAGGCTACGATACATGGTTTGAAGTTGGTCGATATCCTTCTTCTTTGGCTTAGATTCGAACATGGCCATTTGTCCGCCATCAACCCCGCAGGCAGCGGCTAGCTTTTCGGAACAACAATAACGCTGTCTGCCCTTCGCTAATATGAAAGAAAACTCTCGATCAGTCAGTCTTCTATATAGAGGGAGATCTTTATTGACGAGCTGTTCTTGTAGCGCAACCGTCGCCGTTGATATGACTATTTTTCGGTTATTGAGCACAGCGACAGGAATAGTTGCCATTAAATAAGCCAGTGATTTCCCGATCCCGGTTCCCGCTTCTGCAACAATCATGCGATTACTTTTGTGGTATTGACCACAAAGTGTCTTCGCTATTTCTGCAACAAGGTAATTTTGAGCACGTCGAGGTACAAAGTTGTCCAACTGATCTTGGAGGTTTTGATAACTGGTGCGAATAGATTTTTGAATTTTAGTAGTTAGCATACTGTGACCTACGTAACGGAGCGAGGATAGTAGCACATATCACTAGTCGGTACATTTACGGTGAAATAGCTTGCTTTTGAATCAAAGGTAGATCTTGTTCACAAAAAAAAACTGAACCATCAGGAACTTAACTATTTTATTTATGTTGCGAAATATAAATATTAAAAAAGACTGGCTTGTAGGCGTTAAGTTCTGAAAGTTGGCGTTTATATGAGTTGATTGCGGTGTTAAATGCTGTTTTGTTCTTTTTTTGGATTATTATATTTCCTGATAAAACTAAGGATAAGCTGCTCGTAAAACAATGAAAAAAAATGTAAGCGATTGATTTTGATGGTTTTGTGTTTTTTTTAGGTTTGTTTTTAGTTTATTTGACACGCAGGATAATCTTTTGCAATCTAGACCTCGAAATTTAGTGACGGTGGTTAACCAACAAAGAGTGGTAATGACCAGTCATAAAAATAAAAGGGAACCGGGCAAGGATCTCCCATTCTTAGAAAAGGCAGTGGATTTATTATGAAAAAGACTCTATTAGCACTAAGTGTTATGTTTGCAGCGACGTCTGCACAAGCAATCGAAATTTACAACAACGAAGGCGTGACTGTTGACCTAAGCGGCGACATTGAAGTTGTTTACGTAAAAGGCTTCGATAAAGACTCTGATTTTGAGCAGCAAATTCAAGATGCGGATTTTGGTTTTGACGTACGTTACGCAATGAACGACGAAGTTTCTTTCGGTGGTTACTGGGAGTTTGACGGCGCTTCAAGCGACGTAACAAGCGGTAAAAACACATCTGCTGAAGTTGGCGATGTTTACGTAGCATTTTACACGCAAACATACGGTTCTGTTAAATTCGGTCGTACATGTGGTGCTCTAGATGATGCTGGTGTTGGTTCTGATTACCAGTTTGGTGTGAGCTCTTTCTTCGAAAACGGCAGTGACTTCTGTGCTGACGAAATGGTTCGTTACGACATTGATACTGGTATGTTCTACGCTACAGCATCTCTTGCTCAAGATAAAAAAGAACAAGATAGCCTTGGTAAAGACGGAGCTTACTACGACCTTAAACTTGGTGCACGTGTAGCTGATTTTGACTTCACTGCATATTTCGGTGATGCTGAAATGAAAGCGACTGCTGTAACAGCAGAAGACTCGATTTGGGCTCTAGAAGCTCGCTTCTCAGGAGTTGAAAACTTAAATCTTGAGTTAGGTTACTACGCAACTAGCATGGAAAATGGCCCAGTTAAGGTTGATGCAGATACTATCGCATTTGCTGCTGATTACACTATTGATGCAGTAACCATTGGTGCTGGTTACAGCATTGCGGACAGCGATAATGACGCGAATGATGAAGACAAATGGTTTGTAAACGCTGGTTACGGCTTTGCACCAAATACTACTGGCTACATTGAAGTTGGTGGTACAGATCAGAAAAACACTGACACTGGTGTTGCTGTAGGTGTTAAAGCTAGCTTCTAATCGAGTTTAGTTAAATACTTTCTTATAAAGCCACCCAAGGGTGGCTTTATTTATTTTTACAGTTTAATATTTTATATAACAATTACTTAATTATTTTTGGCAACGTGCCTGATGAAAGGAGTCAATCTCTGTGATGTTTAAAAAGCAATTATTCTTTGTTTTAACTATGTTGGCATTTTCTGCACATGCTATAACTCTGATTCCTAGCAAAGGTGTCTCTGTTCTTTACATTAATGGTGTAGAGGCTGATTCTAAGTTGGGGACGAATATAATAAGGAATGGTACGACTCAAGTTGTTGTCCGAATGGACAAAGAAGTAGGCCGTGGTAGTGGCAATGGAGTATTTACTTCTAAGCCATATTTATTAACGTTTGAAGCGGGTGGGAATGAAATTAAATTGGATCACCCAGTCGCTCGAAGTAAAAGCGAGGCAGAAAAAGCTTTCAAAAAGCAAAATCCCGATTGGCGTTTAACTCAAGACGGTAACGAACTTGTCTATCAACAAGAGTTACTTCAAGGCAAGAAAGGTCTACTTCCATTTATGGGAATGGACAAGCTTGTAAAAGAACATAACGATCAACGAGGAATCACGTTTGTCGATGGTGCGTTAGTCACTGCCACGACTACTGCGATAGTTCCCTCTCCAGTTACAACTCAATCGGATACTCCGAAACTAGATCTTAAAACTGCCCCAAGCGTTGTGGGAAGTGTTACTCAAAATGTCGAGCAATTGAAAGCTTGGTATCTAAAAGCTTCTAAAAAAGAGCGCAAAGAATTCCGTAAGTGGATGATTGACCAAGAGTAATCAATCTTCATGTGTAAAAAAGCGAGATATAATAAATATCTTGCTTTTTTATATTGCTATGAGTTAAATCTCTTTCCACTCACCAGGCTGTAGCTGCCCCACATTCATGTTGCCCATTGAATAGCGGATAAGACGTAGGGTAGGGAAGCCGATATTGGCTGTCATGCGTCTTACTTGGCGGTTACGTCCTTCAATGATTGTAATAGCCAACCATGTTGTCGGTATCGCGGCTCTGAAGCGGACTGGAGGATTTCTATCCCACACTTCAGGTTCTTGCATCACTTCTACTTTAGCCGGTAGTGTCATGCCGTCTTTTAGTTCGACACCTTTTCTCAATTTATCTAAATCTTCCTCAGAAGTTGCGCCTTCAACCTGTACCCAGTATGTCTTTGGGGATTTTGAGTTTGGTTGAGTTAACTTAGCTTGAAATATCCCATCATTGGTTAAGACCATTAACCCTTCGCTGTCGCGGTCAAGGCGACCTGCAGCATAAACGTCTTTCACTGGAATAAAGTCCGCTAGCGTTTTTCTCCCTTCGCCATCTGTAAATTGGCTTAGAGTATCGAAAGGCTTGTTGAACAGAATTACTTTGCGATCTTCGAGCGCAACCTTAGGTTTTGCATTGGTAGGCTTGCCTTTATATCGGTGCTTGCTTGAGTGAGATTTGTTGTGCGAATTGCCAGTGTTATTCTTATCACTGCTTCGGCTTTGTCTATTACCGCTTTGTTTTAATGTTGCACCAGAACGAGCCGGTTTGTCTGAACGAGATGCGCTGCGTGAGCGAGTAGACATGTTAACTACCTTGCAAAAATGTAAACGAAGTGTGCTGAAAAGTTTTCACTGAAACGGAATTGAGCTATCATTTGCGCGCCTAAAAGACACAAAATAGAACAAGTTGATGGACTCTTAAGCCTGATTTGTTTAATTATACCTTCGTGTTTTATTATAACAACGCACTCACGGATTTGGTTCATGCTGTCATCAAGATTGTATGAAAAATAAGATAGAGTACGACTATCGAGTAAGCAGTTTTCACTCTTAGAGTGGCTTACTGGTCAATTTATAACACGCTCACTACTTTAAATGAGCTTGTAAGAACTATAGGGAAATTTCATGCCTACTGAAAAACCAACGATCATCTATACCATTACAGACGAAGCTCCGGCGCTAGCAACATACTCTCTGCTGCCTATCATTCAATCTTTTACAGCTTCTTCTGGTATTAACGTTGATACTCGCGACATTTCACTTGCAGGGCGTATTATTGCCAACTTCCCTGACTATTTGAACGAAGAGCAACGTATTGGTGATGCATTAGCAGAACTAGGTGAATTGGCTAAGACACCAGAAGCAAACATTATCAAGCTTCCAAACATCTCTGCATCTGTACCTCAGCTTCAAGCAACGATCAAAGAGCTACAGTCAAAAGGTTACGCACTTCCTAATTACCCAGAAGAAGCAAACACTGACGAAGAGAAAGCAGTAAAAGCGACTTACGACAAAATCAAAGGCAGTGCAGTAAATCCAGTATTGCGTGAAGGTAACTCGGATCGCCGCGCTCCACTTTCTGTTAAAAACTACGCGAAGAAGAACCCACACTCAATGGGTGCTTGGTCTGCAGATTCTAAGTCGCACGTTTCAAGTATGGACGACAAAGACTTCTTCGGTAGCGAAAAGTCAGTAACCATTGAAGGTGCTACAGAAGTTAGCATTGAATTCGTTGGCAAAGATGGTGCGAAGAAAACATTGAAGCCAGCTTTTGCACTGCAAGATAAAGAGATCATTGATGCGTCAGTGATGAATAAGGCCGCTTTGGTTGCATTCTTCGAAAAAGAAATCGCATCGGCTAAAGAGCAAGGTGTACTGCTTTCTCTTCACTTGAAAGCGACGATGATGAAAGTATCTGACCCAGTGATCTTTGGTCACGCGGTTAAGGTTTACTACAAAGACGTATTTGCTAAACACGGTCAGCTGTTTGAAGAGCTAGGCGTTGATGTAAATAACGGCATCGGTGATGTCTACGCGAAGATTGATGCGCTTCCTCAAGAGCAGAAAGAAGCAATCGAAGCTGACCTGCAAGCGGTATACGAGACTCAGCCACCACTAGCGATGGTTGATTCGGACCGTGGCATTACTAACCTACACGTACCAAGCGATATCATTGTGGATGCATCTATGCCTGCAATGCTGCGTTCTTCTGGTCAAATGTGGGATCCAGAAGGTAAGCAAAAAGATACCAAAGCAATGATCCCAGATCGTAGCTACGCGAGCATTTACCAAGCGGTTATTGATTTCTGTAAAGAGAACGGCGCGTTCGATCCAACAACGATGGGTAGCGTACCAAACGTTGGCTTGATGGCTCAAAAAGCGGAAGAGTACGGTTCTCATGATAAGACTTTCATCCTTGAAGCTGCTGGTCAGGTTCAAGTTGTTGACGCTTCAGGCGCTGTGCTTCTTGAGCAAGACGTAGAGGAAGGCGATATCTTCCGTATGTGTCAGGTTAAAGATGCACCAATCCAAGACTGGGTTAAGCTTGCGGTAACGCGTGCTCGTGCATCGGGTGTTCCAGCGGTATTTTGGCTAGATGCGTCACGCGCACATGATGCTCAGCTTATCAAGAAAGTTGAAGCATACCTTCCTGAATACGATACCGATGGTCTTGAAATTAAGATCCTTGCTCCACTTGAAGCGACTCAATACTCACTGGTTCGTATCAAAGAAGGCCTAGATACTATTTCGGTTACTGGTAACGTATTACGTGATTACCTAACTGACTTGTTCCCGATTTTAGAGCTTGGTACATCAGCTAAGATGCTATCGATTGTTCCACTAATGAACGGTGGTGGTCTGTTTGAAACAGGTGCTGGCGGCTCTGCTCCTAAACATGTTCAACAAGTAGAGAAAGAAAACCACCTGCGTTGGGATTCTCTAGGTGAATTCTTGGCACTAGCGGCATCTCTAGAGCACCTGAGCGTAGTAACAGGTAACGCTAAAGCACAAGTTCTAGCTGATGCGCTTGATAAAGCGACGGGTGAGTTCCTTGATAACAACAAGTCTCCTTCACGTCGAGTAGGTGAGCTTGATAACCGTGGTAGCCACTACTATCTAGCGGCATACTGGGCTAAGGCGCTTGCTGAGCAAACGGCTGACGCTGATCTCGCTGCTGAGTTTGCAAGTGTGGCAAGTCAACTGGCTGAAAGTGAAGAAGCGATCGTTGCAGAGCTGAACAACGCTCAAGGTGTGGCTGGCGACTTAGGTGGTTACTACCTACTTGACGATGCATTGGTTTCAACACTAATGCGCCCAAGCTCAACGCTAAACGCGTTTATTGATGCATAGTGATTGGACTCATCGTTAGTCAGTCATGAACGTGATTTGCTAACGAGTTGCTTAGGCTGATAGCTAAGTTATAGATAAAGTCAAAACGAAAGACGCTTTAACGATAACGTTAAAGCGTCTTTTTTTGTTCTTTTGTAATACCTCAAAGACCTAGCTTAATAAGAATACACCCGTGAACTAATGGTCTAGTGAGCAACTTTATAGCCCCTAAAACGAAAAAACCGTTCACGTAATCCTGTGTTACAGGTATTAAATGAGCGGTTTCAATATTCTGTTTACCTATCAGCCGTTAATGACGACTGCTGGAGGTTAACATGAGTTGGCAATCGCCTATTTTGCGGCGCTGCCTTCTACAGGAACAACTGAGCTAGCATGCGAGCCTTTAGGTCCACTTTCTACTTCATAGTCGACCTGCTGACCAGCCTTTAAGGTTCGATAACCTTCCATTTGTATTGTGGAGTAGTGCGCGAAAATATCGCCGTCTTCACCTTCTGGACAAATAAAGCCAAACCCTTTGGCATTGTTAAACCATTTTACTGTACCTGTAGCCATGCTATACATCCCTCATGCATTTTGTTACTAACGTTGTTATATCAATTGTTGTAAGTGCGATTGATATCATTCCTACCAGCTAAAGAATTTCAGCTAATAGCTTGAATCTCGTACATTGCTTACGGAAATTAACGCTACCCTGCGTAATTATTCCTTATTGTTAATTTTTGAAGCGTGTTACTGATTTTAATTCATGTTGCAAAAATGTATTAAAAAACCTTTTAGCTCCAATGTAGCTAATGATTGAGCACAGTCAATAGTAAATTGGTATAAAAGTGATCAATTTTAATAACAAATCACATTCGAGATTAACCGTAAACTATTAACCAAATAGTAACTTAGCGGTAATCTTATCGTTAGTATCAATAGTTATGGCGTCTTTTTAATCAATCACATATGTTAATCTTGTTAATCGAGATCTTTTATTTGCAGCGATGGAAATGGTGGATTAGGCTCAGTATAGAGGAATATTTTTTGGTACTGTTTCTAGGTGCAGTTTCTTAGTACACGGTAAAGCGTGAATGTGGTAAATTTGAGTTAGGTAAACACTCACGACTTCCGAAAAATAACCCTTAGCAAAGCGATATGAGCAGAAACTTTGAATGGGCATCTCCAGGCTCAGATTTACTGGAGAAAGAAGCAACAAAAGTAAAGCCACCGGCGATGTATAACGTTGTGTTGAATAACGATGACTACACGCCCATGGACTTTGTAATCGAGATCCTAGAGCGATTCTTCTCACTAGATATCGAAAAAGCAACGGAAGTGATGCTCAAGGTTCATTATGAAGGTAAAGCTATATGCGGCACATACAGTGCTGAAATAGCGGAAACAAAGGTAGCGCAGGTCACGATGTACTCAAAGGAAAATGAGCATCCGCTACTATGTACAATGGAGCAAGTATAAATTGCTCGAACAACACTGTTGTTCCCTTAGGAGGTACTTATGCTAAATAAAGAATTAGAGACGAGTTTAAATGGCGCATTTGCTCGTGCGCGAGACAAGCGACATGAATTCATGACTGTCGAACACCTCCTACTAGCATTATTAGAAAATGATGCGGCCAAGGAAGCGCTCCAAGCTTGTCAGGCTGATCTCGATGCTCTTCGCAATGAGCTCGATATTTTTATCGATCAAACGACCCCACTTATCCCTGAAAGCGACGAAACTCGCGAAACTCAGCCTACGTTGAGCTTCCAACGAGTACTTCAACGCGCTGTTTTTCATGTTCAATCTTCAGGTCGCAGCGAAGTAACAGGTGCTAACGTACTTGTGGCTATTTTTAGTGAGCAAGAATCTCACGCGGCATATCTTCTTAAGAAAAACGACATTAGTCGCTTAGATATTGTTAACTTCATCTCACACGGTATTACCAAAGCGAGCAACGAAGGCGACAGTCCTTCATCATCCGATTCATTTGGTGGTGCAGAAAATGCTGAAGAAGCTAACTCTGAAGACCGTTTAGAAAATTTTGCTACTAACCTTAACGAAGTCGCAAAGCAGGGCAATATTGACCCACTAATCGGTCGTGACAAAGAGCTAGAACGCACTATCCAAGTTCTGTGTCGTCGTCGTAAGAACAACCCTCTGTTAGTGGGTGAAGCGGGGGTAGGTAAAACTGCCATCGCGGAAGGTCTTGCATGGCGCATCGTTGAAGGACAAGTGCCTGAAATCATTCAGAGCAGCGTAATTTATTCTCTAGATATCGGTTCACTGTTAGCCGGAACCAAATATCGTGGTGACTTTGAGAAACGTTTTAAAGCGATTCTTAAGCAACTGGAGAAAGAAGAAGACGCGATTCTGTTCATCGATGAGATCCACACCATTATCGGTGCCGGGGCTGCATCGGGTGGTCAGGTTGATGCGGCAAACTTAATTAAACCACTACTAAGCAGTGGCAAATTACGTTGCATCGGTTCAACAACGTACCAAGAGTACAGCAGTATTTTTGAGAAGGAGCGTGCTTTAGCTCGTCGCTTCCAGAAAATAGATATTATTGAACCATCGCTAGACGATACGACCAAGATCCTGATTGGCTTGAAGCCAAAATACGAAGCTCACCACGAAGTGCGCTACACCAACAAAGCGTTGCGTGCCGCTGTGGAACTGTCAGCTAAATACATTAATGAACGCCACCTTCCTGATAAGGCCATTGACGTAATCGATGAAGCGGGCGCTCGTAGCCGTTTGGCACCTGCAAGCCGTCGTAAGAAAACGGTAAGCGTGGCTGATATTGAGTCAATGGTTGCGAAAATGGCGCGTATTCCTGAAAAGTCAGTATCGTCTTCAGACAAAGATACACTCCAGAAACTGGATGAGCGCATGAAAATGTTGGTATTCGGACAAGACCCTGCAATCGATGTATTGAGTGAAGCGATTAAGCTGACCCGTGCTGGATTGGGTGCAGACAATAAACCTGTTGGTTCATTCTTGTTTGCTGGTCCTACTGGTGTCGGTAAAACAGAGGTGACTGTTCAGCTGTCTAAGTTGATGGGTATTGAGCTTCTGCGCTTTGATATGTCTGAGTACGGTGAGCGACACTCAGTGAGCCGCTTGATTGGTGCGCCTCCTGGTTATGTTGGTTACGACCAAGGTGGTTTGCTAACGGATGCCGTAATCAAGAACCCGCACTCTGTTGTGTTACTGGATGAAATCGAGAAAGCTCACCCAGATATCTTTAACTTGCTACTGCAGGTAATGGATAACGGCACGCTAACTGACAACAATGGTCGCAAAGCGGACTTCCGTAATGTGATTCTAGTGATGACGACCAACGCAGGTGTGGCTGAAACCGAGAAGAAATCGATCGGCCTGATCCAACAAGATCATGCGCCAGATGCGATGGGCGAAATCAAGAAGGTATTTACTCCTGAGTTCCGTAACCGTCTTGATAATATCATTTGGTTCAACAGCCTTGACCCAAGTGTGATTAGCCAAGTAGTTGATAAGTTCATTGTCGAGCTTCAGGTTCAACTGGACGCTCGTGGCGTGTCTTTAGAGGTTTCTGAGGATGCTCGTCACTGGTTAGCTGATAAAGGCTATGACAAGACCATGGGTGCTCGTCCAATGGGACGTGTTATTCAAGAGAAGCTTAAGAAACCACTTGCTAACGAGTTACTGTTCGGTAGCTTGGTTGATGGCGGTACGGTTAAAGTATCCCTGAAAAAAGACGAATTGGATTTCATCTATGTTGGTGCTAAAGAAGAGGTCATGCACTAACGAAGTGATTGATAAATCAAAGGCTTAAATATAAAACGCATGACTTAGGTTGTGCGTTTTTTTATGCTTGCGAGATGCGAGATGCGAGATGCGAGATTGATGTGCTTGTGTAGTAAAAAGCTCAGGCAATAAAAAACGGAGCCTTAAGCTCCGCTTCTTATTGTATTCGCTAATTAAAAATTAACGAGCACGGAAGACGATGCGGCCTTTAGAAAGGTCGTATGGAGTCATCTCAACAGTTACTTTATCACCAGTAAGAATACGGATGTAGTTCTTACGCATTTTACCAGAGATGTGTGCTGTCACTACGTGACCGTTTTCAAGCTCAACACGGAACATTGTGTTTGGTAGAGTATCAAGGACAGTGCCTTGCATCTCGATTACGTCTTCTTTAGCCATCTAATCCTCTTTCGAAATTTGGCGGTTTTCAACGGCTTGATTGTGCCGTTAAAATCAAAATATGTAAAGTTGTCGCGTATTCTACCCTTGCCACCGCTGATTTACTAGCCTTTGATGACGTTGAAATCGTACTTTATAGTTCATCGCAGGGCATTCATCGATTTGATAACCCAAATATAACCATTGTTTTTGTTCTTTCTGGGCATGTTGGATCTGAAATAGAACGCCAAGTGTTCCCATCGAAATGTCTATATCAGGATCGAAGAAGGTATAAAACGCGCTCGTACAGTGAGCCATGATGTCGGTTACGGCGATACCAACCAACTTGTTCTCATCATAGATGTGCATGAACTTTGTAGTAAGCCACTCATTTTTAGAGAATTGTAGAAACTCTTCTTTCTTGGGTGGGTACATGGTTCCCGAACGGTGACGAGCGGTGATATAGCGACTGTATAAGTCAAACCAGTTGTCATCCATCTCATCTTTCAGTTCCCAACGTAGTGATTTTCCTTTGTTAAGGATCCGTCGTTGGCTTTTGGAAAGCTTAACCTCAGGAATTGAAAGCCGAATCGCTTGGCATGCTGAGCAATTATCGCAATGTGGCTTATAAATGGTTGAACCACTGCGGCGAAATCCATTCGCAAGCAGAACTTCATAGTTATCTGAGGTGTGCATGTGTTCGTCAAGCGTGACCGCCACTCTCTCTTCGAAGTGAGGTAAGTAGCTGCAAGCGTGATTGTCTGTTAATCCAATTCTGATTTGTTGTAAATCTGGATTCATTAAGGCATTTCCTTTAGCCATTGGGTTTTAAAGCATGCATCGTCAACGGAGAACTCTTTGAGTAATTGCAGAGAGCCTAGGAATTCATCCCTATCAACCTCGATAGCGCCCAAGGATTCCAAGTGAGGGTTCATGACTTGGCAATCAATCAGTTGTCCGCCGAATCGGGTAAAGTGTTTACAAAAGTACCACAGCGCAATTTTAGAGGCATTGGTCTTTAGGCTGAACATCGATTCACCGCAAAAGACTTGGCCTCTTTGTAAGCCGTAAAGTCCACCGATCAGTTCATCATCTTGCCAAACCTCAACCGAGTGGCAGAAACCTAATGAAGCGAGTTTGCGGTAGGCTGACTGCATGTCGCTGTTTAGCCAGGTTTCTTCTTCGGGTCTTAGTGAAGAGCAATAACCAATTACTCTGTCCGTCGCTTGGTTGATGCTGACTCGGTAATTGTGCTTTCTTTGAAACTTTTTAAGACTTTTTGACGGTTCGAATGTCTTAGGATTAAATACCGCTCGCGGTGCAGGGCTCCACCAAAGTATAGGCTCACCTGGGCCATACCATGGAAATATACCTTGGCTATAAGCGTTTAAAATTCGCATTGGTGATAAATCACCACCGAAGGCGAGCAGACCGTTGGGGTCATCAAGCGCGTCGAAAGGCGAAGGAAACTCTATACTAGTAGTATCAAGTTCGGTTAGGTATATAGTCATAAGTACCGCATTACAGATTAATCACTGACCAAGAGGTCTTTAGGAGTTTTACCATGAAGAAGTTGCTTTGGATTTTACTTGTTTTGCCCATGTTGGCAAATGCAGCTTACAACAGAAACCAAGCTCGACCAGTAAACGAGGTGGTTTATGGTGAGATTGATACGGTCAGATACATCACTCAGCAAGAGATCGTTGAGTCGAAAGCGAATGGTTGGGAAACCTTGTTAGGTGCGGCGATTGGTGGCTTGATTGGTAACCAGTTTGGCGGCGGCACTGGTAAAGAAGTGGCGACAGCTGTAGGTGCAGTAGCAGGTGCGGGTATTGCTCGTAACCGAGGTAACACACAATATAAAGTAGAGTACAAACTGGTCGAGTTATTGGTCAAAACCAAAGACGACAAGTTGGTCAACATTATCCAAGATGTCGATAACTCGATGCTGTTCAACCGAGGCGATGATGTACGAATTCTTTATTTTTCAGATGGTGTTCGACTTGATCTCGTGTACTAGTATATAAATACGATTGATTGGCTAATTAATCACCGGTTTGGGCCGGATTAGCTCTGGAGTTCGTTGGAAAAGTTCGTTAGTCTGCAAGTACGAAGAATTATTCATCACCCGAAAATAAATACGCGCCAGTGACTTCGGGTGGTACAAGGACTATAAGATTTAATGGAAAGCCTTACGTTACAACCAATTCAAAAAGTGAACGGGGAAGTTAACCTACCTGGTTCAAAAAGCGTTTCCAACCGTGCACTTCTTTTGGCTGCACTTTCTACGGGAACCACTCGCCTAACAAACTTGCTAGACAGTGATGATATTCGTCATATGTTGAATGCATTAACTCAGTTAGGTGTTGATTATCAGTTGTCTGCAGACAAAACCGTTTGTGAAGTGACAGGTGTTGGTGGTGCATTTTCAAGTGACAAAGCCCTAGAGCTTTTCTTAGGTAATGCGGGTACGGCGATGCGTCCGTTGGCGGCTGCACTATGTTTAGGTCGCGGTGAATACGTTCTTACTGGTGAGCCTCGTATGAAAGAGCGCCCAATTGGCCACTTGGTAACAGCACTGCGAGAAGCCGGTGCCGATGTTGAATACTTAGAGAACGAAAACTACCCACCATTGAAGATCACAGGTACAGGTCTGAAGAGCGGTACAGTTTCTATCGACGGTTCTATCTCTAGTCAATTCTTGACGGCATTTTTGATGGCTGCGCCCTTAGCTGAAGGTGAAGTGACCATTAAAATTGACGGTGAATTGGTTTCTAAACCTTACATCGATATTACGCTGCACATCATGAAGCAATTTGGTGTGGACGTGATCAATAATGATTACCAAGAGTTTGTGATTCCTACCGGGCAATCTTACTCGGCACCGGGTGATTTCTTGGTTGAAGGTGATGCATCATCTGCGTCATATTTCCTTGCAGCCGCTGCTATCAAAGGTGGTGAGATTAAGGTCACTGGTATTGGTAAAAACAGTATCCAAGGTGATATCCAATTCGCTGATGCGCTTGAGAAAATGGGTGCGGAAATCGAATGGGGTGACGACTACGTTATTTCTCGTTGTGGCGAGCTGAAAGGCATTGATATGGACTATAACCATATCCCAGATGCTGCGATGACTATCGCGACAACCGCATTGTTTGCGAAAGGCACAACGGCAATCCGTAATGTCTACAACTGGCGTGTGAAAGAGACAGACCGCTTGGCTGCAATGGCAACAGAGCTACGCAAAGTCGGCGCTGAAGTGGAAGAGGGTGAAGATTACATTATTGTTAACCCTGTGGCTGAACTGACTCATGCGGCGATTGATACTTACGATGATCACCGTATGGCGATGTGTTTCTCGCTGGTTGCCTTGAGCGATACGCCTGTGACGATTAATGATCCAGGTTGTACGTCAAAGACATTCCCTGATTACTTCGACAAGCTGAAAATGCTAAGTCTATAAAAATGCTTAGTATGTAAAGGTTTAGGAACAAAAAAGCTTGCCTAAGTGGCAAGCTTTTTAATTATTGCTGAATTGTAAATTCTTTCGAAAGGTGGTGCGCTAAGTATTTAAACATGTTAAATACCGCGGTTGTATTCTCGGTCGGCATTCCATTGCTGTCTAAGAAGTATTCACCTTTGAAGACGAGTACATCGTCTTTTTCTACTACGCTGTTTGCGCGCATGCCTTCAATGTAGTCATCATGTGATTGGATAATTTGGTTTGCGATAAGCAGTAAATCAAATTCTGCTATTACTTTCTTTGTCATGAGTTTATCTCTGATAACTGAATATAACGTTGAGTTTATGGTGTCGAACTAGAAATTCAATGATTTCACAACCGATTAAGAGAGTCTTTTCAAACATCCACAATTTATTTTGTGATTTACGGCAAAAATAATTGAATGGGGCTCGCGTTAGATTCGCGGACAAGCTTAGTATGAGCCCGTTTAGACGTAATGCCTGATGAATAGGCTCTTGCAAGTATTCTTAGTGAGTACTTTATAGCTTCTTTATATTGTGCCCCTTTTCTCTATGAGTCGTCGAATTGTCGAGCGATCAGATCCAATTTTGAAAAAAGCGGTTGATCTTCTAGTAATCTCGCACAATAGTAAAAAAAGAAGCAATGAATTTAGAATATCATGCGTAAAAGCCCACAAGCTAAATTGTTGGTGCTGAAGCATCGTGATTAAGGACGTTAGAGTCAATATGGGTAAATCGCTCGTTATAGTGGAGTCGCCAGCCAAGGCTAAAACTATCAATAAATATCTTGGCAAAGACTTTGTCGTTAAGTCGAGTGTAGGTCACGTACGTGATTTACCAACGGCAGGTCAAAGTACTGGTCAAAAGGCTGCAGCAGTTTCAACCAAGGGTATGAGCCCAGAAGACAAAGCTCGTATCAAAAAAGAAAAAGATCGCAAAGCTCTTATCAAAAAGATGGGTATCAACCCATATAAAGAGTGGGAAGCGAACTATCAAATCCTACCTGGTAAAGAGAAAGTCGTCGCTGAATTGCAAAAACTGGCTGAGAACGCAGACCATGTTTATCTCGCAACCGATTTGGACCGCGAAGGAGAAGCTATCGCATGGCACCTTCGTGAGATCATCGGTGGCGATGAAACGCGATACAAGCGAGTGGTTTTTAACGAAATCACCAAGAATGCTATTCAACAAGCTTTCGAAACTCCAGGTGAGCTAAATATTGATGGCGTAAACGCACAACAAGCACGACGTTTTATGGACCGTGTTGTTGGCTTTATGGTGTCACCTCTGCTTTGGAAAAAAGTAGCACGAGGCCTGTCCGCTGGCCGTGTTCAATCAGTAGCGGTAAAACTACTGGTAGAGCGTGAGCGCGAGATCAACGCCTTTATCCCTGAAGAGTTCTGGGATGTGCATGCTGATACTAAAACAGCAGAGAAAACCGACTTTAGACTGCAAGTTGCACAGAAAGACGGTGTTGCGTTTAAACCTGAAAATGAAGCGCAAACACAAGCTGCTGTTAGCGTTTTAGAAAAAGCGCAATACGAAGTATGTAAACGTGAAGACCGCCCAACAAAGAGTAAGCCGTCTGCACCTTACATCACGTCGACGCTGCAACAAGCGGCGAGTACGCGTCTTGGTTATGGCGTAAAGAAAACCATGATGCTGGCTCAACGCCTGTATGAAGCGGGTTACATCACTTATATGCGTACTGATTCAACCAACTTGAGTTCAGAAGCTGTAGAAGCCGCTCGTGAATACATTGGTTCTGAGTACGGCGCGCAATACCTTCCACCTAAAGCTCTTGCATACGGCAGCAAAGAGGGCGCTCAAGAGGCCCACGAAGCGATTCGTCCTTCAAGTGTAGATGTTAAGTCGGAAGATCTAAACGGCGTAGACGCAGACGCACACAAGCTTTACTCGCTAATTTGGAATCAATTCGTAGCGTGTCAAATGACGCCAGCTCAATACGATTCAACGACAGTAAGCGTTAAAGCAGATGAGTACACGTTGAAAGCGAAAGGTCGTATCCTTAAATTTGATGGTTGGACTCGTGTTCAGCGTCCAATGGGCAAGAACGAAGATACGATCCTTCCAGCAGTACAGATCGGCGATAAGCTTGATCTGATTGCGCTAGACCCTAAACAGCACTTCACTAAGCCACCGGCTCGTTTCACTGAAGCGGCGCTAGTTAAAGAGCTTGAGAAGCGTGGTATTGGTCGTCCTTCAACATACGCATCAATCATCTCAACGATTCAAGATCGCGGTTATGTAAAAGTTGAACAGCGTCGTTTCTATGCTGAGAAGATGGGTGAAATTGTTACTGACCGTCTAGATGGCAGCTTCAATGACCTAATGAACTACGACTTCACTGCTCGTATGGAGCAGAAGTTGGACCAAATCGCAGAAGGCGAAGCAAGCTGGAAAGGCGTGCTAGATAACTTCTTCGAAGACTTTACTGGCGATTTGGAAAAAGCAGACTTAGACGAAGACGCTGGTGGCATGAAGCCAAATCATATCGTGGAAACCGATATTGAGTGTCCGACTTGTAGCCGTAAAATGGGTATTCGTACTGCTTCGACAGGTGTATTCCTTGGTTGTTCTGGCTATGCACTTCCACCAAAAGAGCGTTGTAAGACAACAATCAACCTTGGTGATGAAGAAGGCATTATCAACGTGCTTGAAGAAGACGTTGAAACAGCAGCACTTCGAGCTAAAAAGCGTTGTCCTATTTGTGAAACGGCAATGGATGCCTATCTAATCGATGATAAGCGTAAGATGCACGTATGTGGTAACAACCCGAACTGTGAAGGTTATGTGGTTGAGCACGGCGAATTTAAAGTGAAAGGCTACGATGGTCCACTTGTTGAGTGTGACAAGTGTGGTTCTGACATGGTTCTGAAGAACGGTCGTTTTGGTAAATACATGGACTGTACGAGTGAAGATTGTAAGAACACTCGTAAGATTCTGAAAAATGGCGAAGTTGCGCCACCAAAAGAAGACCCGGTGCATTTCCCTGAACTTCCGTGTGAAAATTCAGACGCGTACTTTGTTCTTCGTGATGGTGCTTCTGGTCTATTTATGGCTGCGAGCAACTTCCCTAAATCACGTGAAACACGTGCACCATTAGTGGAAGAGCTGGTTCGTTTTAAAGACCGTATCTCACCTAAGTTCCAATACCTAGCATCAGCGCCAGTTGCTGACCCTGATGGTAAGCCGACAGTGGTTCGTTTTAGTCGTAAGACCAAAGAAAACTACGTGCGTACTGAAGTAGATGGAAAACCGTCCGGTTGGACTGCGTTGTACATCGACGGTAAGTGGGAAGTTACGGATAAGCGTAAAAAGCCTAAAGAGAAATAACTGAACGTTATTGATGAAAAAGCAGCCTAATGGCTGCTTTTTTTGATCTCAATATGACTAAATATGCAACTTGTTGACCTGGTGTTTCGTCGGTGGGGATTTATTAAATTCACACCGCGAAATTAATGGCGGCAATTAATCACATCTTCTTATGCAACTTTAACGAAAATGTAACTTAATTAAAATATTGTAACTCACAGATCAGCGTTTAGTTGTATACCTGATGTGTGTCGGGTGTTAATGTAATGTTTCGTCTGGACGGTGTAGTGTGAGCTGCTTTAAGTCTTAGGAAAGCAATCAGCTTACGTACCACAGAATGGCGTATTAAAAATTGAATTCGGCCGAAAAGTCGATAACGTATATAAAACCAAGTGCAAAGAATAGTGCACACATAACAACGTTTGGCTTAGGATATTGTCACTGTATGTGAATGGATATTCGCTAAATACCGAAATAAGTGTTGGTGCTCATCCCCCAGAGGAAGATACCTCTACGAGTACTAACATCGACAAGCTATAGATATATGGAGAATAAAATGGCTGGTGTATTGGGAATGATTCTTGCTGGTGGTGAAGGCTCTCGCTTAAGACCTTTAACTGAATCTCGCAGCAAACCCTCGGTTCCTTTCGGTGGTAGTTACCGCTTAATTGATTTCGCTTTGAACAACTTCGTTAATGCTGATCTAATGAAGATCTACGTATTAACACAATTTAAGTCACAGTCACTGTTCCACCATATGAAAAAAGGCTGGAATATCAGTGGCATAACAGACCGTTTTATCGACCCAATTCCTGCGCAAATGCGTAAAGGAAAGCGTTGGTATGAAGGCACAGCAGATGCTATCTACCAAAACATGGGCTTTATGGAGTTGGAAGAACCTGATCAAGTATGTATTTTTGGTTCAGACCATATCTATAAGATGGACATCAAACAGATGCTTGATTTCCATAAAGAGAAGAAAGCGGCTCTAACAGTATCAGCATTGCGCATGCCGCTTGCTGAAGCATCAGAATTCGGTGTTATTGAGGTTGATGCTGACGGCCGTATGATTGGCTTTGAAGAGAAACCTGCAAATCCGAAGTCGATCCCGGGCGATCCAGAATCAGCGCTCGTTTCAATGGGCAACTACGTGTTCGAAGCGAAAGAGCTTTTTGCCGAACTAACGGAAGATGCTGATAGAGAAGGTTCGACACACGATTTCGGCAAAGACATTATTCCAAACATGTTCCCACGTGGTGATGTGTTTGTTTATGATTTCAGCACCAACCGTATTACTGGTGAGAAAGAAGAAGTTTACTGGCGCGATGTAGGTACGATTGACGCGTACTGGCAAGCGCACATGGACCTTCTTAAGAAAGATGCGCCATTCTCGCTATACAACCGTAAATGGCCTCTACACACTTATTACCCGCCACTACCACCAGCTACGTTTACTGATTCGGCAAATGGTCGAATTCAGATCATTGATAGCCTTGTGTGTAGCGGTAGTTATGTACGTGGTTCGCGTATTGAAAAGAGTGTACTGGGCTTCCGCAGCAATATCGCATCAGCGTGTGATATTAGCGAAAGCATCTTACTCGGTGATGTAAAAGTGGGTGAGGGTTGTATCTTGCGCCGCGTTATCATTGATAAAGACGCAGATATCGCACCGGGTACACAGATTGGTGTAAATCTGACAGAAGACAAAAAGCATTACCACGTATCTGACGATGGTGTCGTAGTGATTTCTAAAGGAGCACGAGTTGGTTACTAAGACTCTCTCGGTACTTTTTGTAGCGTCTGAAGTTGAAGGCTTGATTAAAAGTGGTGGCTTGGCTGATGTAGCCAAGGCACTGCCGAAAGCGTTGCAAACACTCGAACAGGACGTTCGAGTGACTATCCCCGCATATAGAAACATTCCAAACATTGATTCAGCAGAAGTTATTTTATCGACTGAACTCGATCATTGGCCTCATACGGCTTATCAAGTTAAAAAACTGAGCGTAGAAGCCGTTCCAGTTTTTGGTATTGAATGTGCCAAGTATTTCGACCGCCCGGAAATGTACGCAGAAAACAATCAAGCTTATGCTGATAACGGAGAGCGCTTCTCGTTCTTTAGTGCAGCCTGTCTTGATATGCTTCCTAAGCTTGGTTTCCAACCGGATATCATTCATGCAAATGACTGGCATACTGGTTTCGTTCCTTTCTTGCTTAAATCGCGTTATCAACAACACGATTTCTTTGAAAATACGCGCAGTGTTATTTCGATTCACAATGCGGTTTTCAAAGGTGTGTTCGCCTACGATGAACTTCAATTCCTGCCAGAGATGCACAGTTACCATGCGCCTGAAGCTTCAGTGAGTGACACTCATGTCACTATGCTAAGAGCTGGAGTGATGTGTGCGGATAAAGTGAACGCAGTAAGTCCTACCTATGCAGAAGAGTTGAAAACGGAATTAGGTAGCCACGGTATGGCTGCAGAATTCCAACACAGATCTGCTGATCTGTTCGGCATTTTGAATGGGTGTGATTATGGGGCTTGGAATCCGGAAACTGATGCTTTCCTTCCTCGTAAATACAAAGCGACCAAGCACAGCATGGCTCGCGGAAAATCAGCTTGTAAGCAAAAACTGCAACAAGATGTAGGTTTACCCGTTGCCGATTGCGCGGTTTATGGCATGGTTTGTCGCTTGACGAATCAAAAAGGTGTTCATTACTTACTGCCTATCATCGAACAGTTTTTGAAAAATGATCTTCAGATCGTGATTGTCGGTACTGGCGATCCGGTTTTGGCGAGTCAATTGAAAGAGCTATCAGCGCTTCACTCAGATAAGTTCTCGTTCGTAGAAGCGTACAATAATGAACTTGCGCACTTGGTTGAAGCAGGCTCTGATTTCTTCTTGATGCCTTCGGAATTTGAACCGTGTGGCTTAAACCAAATCTACAGCATGGCTTACGGTACTTTGCCGATTGTTCGTTCTGTGGGAGGTTTAAAAGACAGCGTGAATGATTACGATGAAGATCCTGAAGTCGCGACTGGGTTTGCTTTTGAAGAGCCAACACCGCAGGCGTTATTGGCTGTGTTACATCGTTCATTACTGCTTTATGCACAAAACCCATCTGAAATTAAGCGTGCTCAGCTTTATGCGATGCAGCAAGATTTTAGTTGGGAAGATGCGGCTAAAGAATACCTAGCTATGTATCATTCAGCATTTTAACTTGTTGACTTAGCTTTAAAATTAGCGGGCGGGCAACAACAGCTCGTAATAAATGAAGGCGCTCTAATTGTTGAGTGCCTTTTTGTTTCCTGGTCAGAGCACATCACGTTTACGAAGACAAAGCTTGCAAACTCATTTTTGTCAGGTAGAAAAGGTAAGGTAGGTATTCACATGACTAATGATAGGTTTGACACTATTATCACTTAAAGTTCTTAATAGCGTGGTATCCTTAGTCATCGCCTCGTGATGAGGCATAGCTCCATTCCAATAATTAAAGCGATAGGTATGTCTGAGAGTTTACTATTTCATAAAACATTTACTCACCCTACGAGCGATGAGTGGGTTGTATTTGTGCATGGCGCAGGAGGCAGTTCCTCCATCTGGTTCAAGCAGATCAAAGCGTATAAACAGCATTTCAACTTACTTCTCATTGATCTGAGAGGGCACGGTAAATCAGACAATATACTTAAAGGGCTGATTTCGAATCGTTATACGTTCAAATCGGTGACGCTTGATATTCTTAAAGTGTTAGACCATCTTAAGATCCGTTCTGCACATTTCGTTGGCATGTCTTTGGGCACGATTATTGTGCGTAACGTTGCCGAACTGGCGGCTGGCCGTGTACGTTCAATGGTACTGGGTGGCGCTGTCACCAAGCTAAACACTCGCTCTCAAGTGTTAATCAAGTTGGGTAACCTCAGCAAGCACATCATTCCTTACATGTGGTTATACAGCCTTTTTGCTTATGTTGTGATGCCACAAAAAAGCCAAAAAGAGTCTCGTCACCTTTTTATCCGCGAAGCCAAAAAACTGTGCCAGAAAGAATTTAAACGCTGGTTTATCTTAACGGCTGATGTAAACCCCTTGATGAAATATTTTAAAGATAGAGAGCTACCAATACCGACTCTTTATTTGATGGGTGAACGTGACTACATGTTTATTAAGCCTGTAAAAGAAATGGTTGCAGCGCATGAATCGAGTGAGCTAGTAGAAATCCCGAATTGTGGACACGTGTGTAACGTGGAAAACCCTGAAGAGTTTAATCAGCGTTCGATTGCGTTTATTCAAAAACAAATTCAGTGATTTTCTAGGCGTGAAATCAAAGATGATGAGTTAATCGAATTGAAATAAAAACGGGAAGCTAACTTTAGCTTCCCGTTTTTAATTGGAGGAGGTATCTGACCGAATCGTTCTATCAGGTCACTGAAACCCTGCTATTCAGGTGAGGCAGCACCGCACTGCCAGCAAGAGCCGAATTGCGCTTCGTTGACTTCATGACACTCACCACAACGCCACTCTTCATAGATGATCGAATCTTGCTGCTTTTGGTAGTCATTGACGAGCATGCGAGCTTTACTGGCCAATTCTGGCTCATATAACCATACGTAAGGGTCAGTTTCTTCAGTGAATGGGATTTCCCCCTTTAATCCGAACAACCCCTCACCACGGACTTCACAGGCAATATTCTCGCTTTCTAACAATCCACAGATGATATGAGCTTCTGTCGGATTCGATGCACTGAAGATTTTCATTGAAATAGAACCTTATTCGGCTATCTGTGTTGTTTAGATATTATAAACTATTCTGCTATATACATTATTCAGCTACGGGTGCTGAGCGAAACTTACCCATCAACCATTTAGCCACTATTGGGAATATCCCCAATAATGCAAATGACAATAGTACTGAAGGGGAGACGATGCCCGAAAGTGAATCAATTTCTGCGAGCTGAGTACCAGCATTCAAGAAAACCGCCGTCCCCGGTAACATCCCGATTTGACTCGTAATGTAGTAACGACTCACTGACATCGGTGTTAGACCCATCAATAGGTTGATAAGGAAAAATGGGAATACAGGAATCAGACGCAGAGAAAACAGGTAAAATGCGCCGTCTTTTTCAACCCCCTTGTTAATCGTCGCCAATTTGTCACCAAACTTGGTTTGAATCCAGTCACGCAACAGGTAACGGCTACTTAAGAAAGCTAAGGTCGCACCGATCGCACTTGCGAAAGATACCAGTAGCAAGCTGTTCCAGAAGCCAAATAGCGCGGCCCCTAATAAGGTTACAACAGCGGCACCAGGAATGGAGAAAGCCGTAATCATGACATACGCGACAAAATAGATAGCGGCAGCCGCAATAAAGTTGCTGTCAATGTAGTCATTTAACACAGCTTGTTGAGCCTTAGCATTTTCAAGCGTTAAGTATTGGCCGAAATTGATGCCTAACAAGACGATGGTTACGACCAACACAATACCCAATATCATTTTCTTACTCATTGATACTTCCTCTAAATTTTCAATGCATACCGATAGTATAGATAGACAGGCAAAGCATAGATTAACTTTCACCAGATATAAAAAAAGCCGCAGTAAATGCGGCTTAGTTATGTATATAGATTGCACTGACAATGTTAATTGACGCGATTGATAAGCTCCTCGCGACGCTGCTGCGGTATAACAGACCAATGTGTACCATTGATCGCGCCTTCTAGCGCCCAAAGTAGTTCAATACTGACAGAAGACGCATGCGATTCTTTGATGGCGTTAAATGCGTTTACAGAGCCAGATTCATATAAACGTTCTACAGAATCGATCCCTGCCTTTTTCAACATACGCTCGGTAGCGAGTCGAAGATTAGGCAGATCTTTGAGTCGGGTCGGCTTAGCAGAAGACTGCTCAGCTTTTTCTTCTTTAGCAAAACCTAGAGACGTGGTTGCAAGCTGCAAGATTTTCTCTTGGTCTTGCCAGAGGCCTTCAGGTAAAGCGAAATATTTAGTAACGACAGGGAAACCACGTTTTTTGTAGACGTACGGTTGAAACCCTTGTTGTTCGAATTGTTTCGTTGTGCCTTTGTCTGCGCGTATGTGCAACTGGTCATTTACAACCAGAGCAAACATAGTGTCATCAGCAAAAAGACCGAAGCCACCAAACATTGAGCGTGATTTTATTTTTCCTAGGGACTCAAATAACTTCATCGAGTCCTTTAGTATCGGTTTATCCATGTTATTTATCTCGGTGTATTTGAACTACGCCACCAAATAAGCAGGTCCGAGAGATTAGCAAAATGTTGCAATTAAATTGTCAATAAGCCGTAAATTACTAAATTATTAGTAGTTACTGCATTTTGCCATCGGTAACCCCGCTACCATACCAACGAGTGGTTTAGGCCGGAAGCTTTGCGTCTCACTCTTTCGAGTGGTTTGCCCTGTGCGTGACTGATTGAATAGAATAAAGTTTTTGTTGGATGAAGCTCACACTTGATATTTCAAAATGTGACACTGCTTCAATTAATGATCTTTCCGTTGTGCATCTGGGTTCATTATAGTTGCTGATAAAAAAAGCGCACCTAAAGGTGCGCTTGATGAAATTAAACTCGAATTATCAATTAATTTAACGTCTTAACTGTACTTCGTTCAACAATTTCAGGGTGCATTTCGAAGACGCGTTTTTCGTGGTCTTTGTCTTTGATGCGCTCCAATAGAATTTCGAATGCATTCTTACCAACACGACGTTTTGGTTGGTGAACTGTCGTTAACGGCGGAGAGAAGTATTCAGCGAGTTCGATGTTGTCGTAACCGATCACTGAGATATCTTCAGGAATGCGGATGCCTTTTTCTTGCAGTCGGCTCATTAAGCCGAGTGCCATTGTGTCGTTAAAGCAGAATACCGCCGTTGGACGATCTTCCATCTCAACGATTTGTTCTGCAGCAAGAACAGCCGTATCACACTCGAAGTTGCCTTCGATGATCATATTGTCATCGGCAGAAATTTTAGCTTCGTTAAGTGCGCGCTTGTAACCGGCAATACGTTCAACACATGCTGCTTTGTCTAAGTGGCCACTTAAACATGCAATCTTAGAGTGACCGCGTTCAATAAGGTATTTGGTCGCTAGGTAGCCACCTTCTTCAGAGTTATCGATGATCTTATCAGCTTGAGAACTCTCTGGGCCCCAGTCCATAATAACTTTAGGGATGTCAGCGTGACGGTCTAACATCTCTCTTAGTTCTTCAGTTAGGTCAGAACACATAACTAAGATGCCATCTACACGTTTCTCTGCAAGCATTCGAATGTAGTCACGTTGCTTCTCATAGATACCGCCCGTATTACACAGGATCAAAGTGTAACCTTGACGGTAGCAGTAGCTCTCAACACCATCGATAACTTCAGAGAAGAATAGATTAGTTGATTGAGTCACTAGCATGCCGATGGTGCGTGTTGTATTACACTTCAAGCTACGAGCAACAGCACTTGGTGCATAGTTCAGTTCATCTACGGCTTTGTTTACTTTTTCTTGCGTTGCTTCTGCAACAAAGCGAGTTTTATTGATTACGTGAGAAACGGTTGTTGTTGATACGCCGGCTAAGCGAGCGACATCTTTTATAGTGGCCATGGTTTTATCCTATTAGAAGCTACTTTCCCAAAGTACGGAATAAAGTAGCCGTTAAGCTACCTAACTAAGAGCTTAAATTTGTAGGGCTCTTTGGGTACTAAAAGTGCTAAAAAACAAAAAACCGCTATTGAGCGGCTTGTCTTAACACCGAAATGCTCAAAACTATAATAAGCATAGCATTTCGTGAATGTTTCATATTTTATCGTTTGCGGTCACAATTTTAGACTGACTAGAAATTACTCGCAATAAAATTCACCCGGAAATCCGGGTGAATTGTCACATTCTTCTGAATTTATTTAACGAGTCATCCAATAAGCTATTCACCAGCTAAATATTGAGTGTCTAATTGACAGAATGCGAGTAGCAACGATGAGACGGAGGCGTAGAAACCGAATTCATCAACGTCATGACATTTCACGTTGAACTTTGGTAACCAAGTCAGCAGTTGTTGTTCGATAAACTGCTGTTGAGCGGCAAATGAATTCTCTAGTTCTTCTTCAATATTCGTTTCGTTTGAACGAATGATCAAGTTACCAAGGAAATCGAGTTCGATAGCAATGTGGTCTGCTGGCTCTTTTAGATCTTGGTTCACAACTAAGTTGTGCTTAGCCATGATCTCTTCCATATCTTTTGCTGGCTTATCATTCAAAAGGCCAGTTTCGCCGATATACATTGAAGCGTAAGGAAGAGCGCCGTGCTTATCTGTCTTTAAGAAAAGATCGCAAAAGTCTGCAGACAGTTCTAGCTGAGCATCTTCACGAGTTTGTAGGCGGTTCAGCGCATCCACTAACTTATCAATCGCTGGCTTTAGTGTCTCATTTTCGCCTAAACCAGTTAGGAAAGAACGAATTTCAACAGAGTGGTAGTGATCGAGTTCTTCTTGAGTGAGCTCTTTGGCAAATAAGCTTGATAGCCACCAGTATATTTCTGCTCTTTGCTCGTTGAACGCTTTCGTATCTTTCATTTGTTAGATCCTGACTTAGTCTTGTGATGTTGCTTATATGCATCTTGAAGTCACTTGGGCATAAGCACACCAAGGCTGAATAACAAGGTTATTTGCGAAACGCAAAGTTACTCGTTAGTAGTAATGCCTATATTGAATTGCGATGGACGATAAATAGCAAGGTTTAAGATTGTCTTGTATCAAAAAAAATCCATGTTTCTGGCTTTTATCTTCTGTACCACTAGAATTGTTACTAGTTATGAATAGAATAGTCACTGAAACTATTAAATAAGAAAAGTGGTGTAGATGAGCTATCACGTATTAGTCGTAGAAGATGATGTGGTAACCCGCAGTAAACTGGTTGGATACTTCCAGAACGAGGGTTACACAGTGAGCGAAGCAGAAAGCGGCGCTCAAATGAGAAACGTGTTAGAAGAAAACAACGTTGACCTCATTATGCTGGACATCAACTTACCAGGCGAAGATGGATTGATGCTAACTCGCGAATTACGCAGTCAATCAGACATTGGAATTATTTTAGTTACTGGACGCACGGATAGCATCGACAAGATCGTAGGCCTTGAAATGGGCGCTGACGATTACGTTACTAAACCCTTCGAACTTCGCGAGTTATTAGTTCGAGTTAAAAACCTACTTTGGCGTATCTCTGCTGCTCGTAAAACAGCAGCGGGCGCTGTAGAAGAAACATCAGATGAGTCTGTGGTTCGTTTTGGTGAGTGGACATTTGATATCCCTCGTCGTGCGTTAAGCAAGAACGGCGAACCAGTGAAACTGACCAAAGCAGAATACGAACTGCTAGTGGCTTTGTCTTCTTACCCTAATCAAGTATTAAGCCGCGAACGTATTTTGAATATGATTAGCCACCGAGTGGACGCGCCTAATGACCGTACTATCGACGTGCTGATTCGTCGTATGCGTGCAAAAATGGAGTTCGATCCTAAGAACCCACAAATCTTTGTGACGGTTCACGGTGAAGGTTACATGTTCGCTGGTGATTGATTTCCTTCGGGAGTGATTAATTAACAACGACATTTAAACGTAAAAAGCCGAGACATCATTGATGTCTCGGCTTTTTTATTACTCAGCTTTTACTGTTAACGACCAGAGAATCTACAAATACTTGGCGACTCTGTATGCTTAAGATGAGTTTAAAGATTCAATGGGCTTATTGAGGCTGAGCCGCGGAAACTTCACCGTCATCTTCAATTAAGCTGGAAGCTTCTGGAATAACAGGCTCTTCAACAATGTCATTGCTTGTATCTAGCCAATCACGCAGGCTTTGCCAAACCAATCCCATGGTTTCGTGCCAGTAACGCTCAGTCTGCTCAAGGTATAGCGCTTTCGGCATGTACTTTTCCCACGGCTCAACTATACCTTCTTGTGCAAGGTAGTTAGTTGGTGCCGGCAGTGGTTTCATTCCAGCAGCATTGAATTCGTTCAGTGCGCGAGTCATATGGCTCGCTGAAGTCACCAACACCATTCTTTTATTCTTAACGAACGCAGCGGCTTGGCGGGCTTCTTCCCAAGTGTCTTTTGCGGTTTCAAGCAGAATGATGTCGGGCTTTGCTACGCCAAGTGCTAAAGCCACTTTAGCCATCATTCTTGCGTTACTTACTTCAGTGCCTGCGCCATAGCCAGACAAAATGAGTTTTGCACCAGGGTAGAGGCGTAGAATACGAATCCCTTCACTTAAACGCATCAGGCCGGTGCGGCTAAGTTCTGATGTCGGTGGAATTTGGTCGTCTACGACGTGACCACTTCCAAGAACCATCACGTAATCGACGGTTTCATCGACAGGTAAAAATGCGGTGTGTTGCCTTTCCATTGGCATTAAAAGTTGACTAGAAACTGGCTGGAAAGCGATTAGGAAAATACCACATAGGGCTGAGAGGGTGATTAGGCAACCAGTCTTCCTTTTGGTAGTAAACATCACTAGGGCTAAACCCAGAAAAGCGAGAATTAACATTGCTGGCAGTGGCATCAATAGCGAAGACACTACTTTTTTCAGCTCAAACATATCCGAATAGTCCGAAAAAACATCACTTAGTAGTAAAAAGAGACATCGCCTCTTTATTCCTGAAATTCCTGTGACAGAATAGCAGGCACGATAGGACATAATAACTCAAGTAGCCGTGACTGAAGACCGTAATTTCGACGATATTGCCCACAAATTTGCAAAAAATATTTACGGCTCTGACAAAGGAGAGATCCGTCAGATCATCGTATGGGAAGATTTAGAACAAGCTTTGAGCAAGTTTGAGCAATCAGCTTCTCCGCTGCATGTGCTTGATGCTGGAGGCGGCCTTGCACAGATGTCGCAAAAAATTGCGTCGCTTGGGCATAACGTTTCTCTGTGTGATCTCTCTTCTGAAATGCTGAAGCTCGCAGAAGAAAGTATCAGCGAAGCGGGTTTGCTAGAGCAATATCGATTTATTCATTCACCAGTACAAAAAGTCGCAGAACATCTCGATGAGAAAGTCGATTTTGTGATGTTTCATGCCGTAATGGAATGGTTAGCCGATCCTAAAGAGGCGCTTGATTTATTGCTTGAACAAGTTAAACCGCGTGGCGTTGCCTCGATAATGTTTTACAACCACCACGGATTAGTCCTGAAAAATGTGATTTGTGGCAACATTCCTCATGTATTGAATGGGATGCCACATCGAAAACGGTTTAAGCTGCAACCACAAAAAGGCTTGAAGCCGGAAGAGGTTTATCAATGGATAGAAGACGCTGGTCTAGAAATCTGTGGTAAATCAGGCATTCGCTCTTTCAGTGACTACATAGGTAATATGGAGTACATGGGCGATTACCAATTTGAAGATGTATTGGAACTGGAAAAACAGCTATGTCGCCAAGAGCCATATCTGTCACTAGGCCGTTATATTCACGTTTGGGCTCAAAAACCTGCGCAATAACAGCGGTGAATGTGGTAAAAGAAGCCACAACATGCGCTATGCAATCGTAAGAAGCCCGCGTCATAAAGAAATAGGCGTCATATCTAATACATTCGATATGACGAAGAACAGTAACAGGAACCACAATGAGTGAAATGACTCAAACTGCCGAAGAGCAGCCAATTGATGAGTTGGTGGGCTGGGTCAAGCAGCATGATTTTTCATTAAACTTGCCACCAGAGCGCTTAGCATTTTTGATTGCTATCGCAGTACTAAGCAATGAAAGGTTCGATGAAGAGTTGGGCGAGGGTGAACTGCACGATGCATTTACCATCGTCACTCGACTGTTTGAAGATACTGGTGAAGCGTCCGCGTTTCGTGCCAACAATGCCATCAACGAGTTAGTTAAACAGAAGTTGATTAGCCGCTTTACCAGCGAAATCACCGATGGTGCGAGTATTTATCGCTTATCACCATTGGCGATTGGTATTTCAGATTATTACTTACGCCACCGTCAGTTCTCTAAGTTAAAACTGTCTATCCAGCTTTCTATGGTTGCGGACGAGATGGCAAAAGCCATTGAAGCAGCACAAAAAGGCGGAACTCCAGGACATTGGAGAAAGAATGTTTACGGCGTGCTCAAGTATTCTGTTGGTGAAATTTTCGATCAGATTGATCTTAACCAACGTGTTATGGATGAGCAGCAGCAAACCGTTAAACAGCAAATTGCCGACCTTTTAAACAAGGATTGGCGAGAGGCGATTAACAACTGTGAAACCTTGCTTTCAGAAACCTCGTCCACACTAAAAGAATTGCAAGACACCTTGCAAGCGGCGGGGGATGAACTGCAAACACAGATCCTCGATATTCAAGAAATTGTTTACGGTGACGATGAACTCGAGTTCGTTGGCGAAACCCTGTTCGGCTTGCAGATGAAGCTAGACCGAATCACCAGTTGGGGCCAACAAGCCATCGATTTATGGATCGGCTACGACCGCCATGTTCACAAGTTCATCCGTACCGCGATTGATATGGATAAAAACCGCGCCTTTAGCCAGCGCTTGCGTCAGTCAGTCACTGACTACTTTGATGCGCCTTGGTTATTGACCTACGCCGATGCTGAGAAGCTGACGGATCTTCGTGATGAAGCGCTCGTGCTTCGTGATGACGAAGTGATGGGACAAGCACCAATCGACGTAGAGTACGAAGAATTTGAGCAAGTAAATGACCTGCTTTCAGATCGAATTGCAGAGATGTTAAAAGCTCACAAACAGCAAGGCGCGCCAATTGATCTTGGCCTTGTGTTACGCGATTACCTCGCTGCACACCCTCGCACACACCATTTTGATTTAGCCAGAATTGTTGTCGACCAAGCCGTGCGCTTAGGTTACTCAGAGTCTGATTATCAGGCTATTCAGCCAGATTGGCAGGCAATTAACGATTTCGGTGCAAAGGTACAAGCAAATGTCATTAACAAGTACTGATGATTACATGCCAGAGAAACTGGTAAAAGCGATAGCGAACCCACTGTTCCCTGCGCTAGATAGCATGCTGCGTTCAGGTAAGCATGTTTCAACAGAAGACCTAGATAACCACGCGTTGCTGTCTGATTTTGAAGTTGAGCTTCAGCATTTCTATCAACGCTACAATACGGAATTGGTAAAAGCGCCGGAAGGTTTCTATTACCTGCGTCCGCGTTCTACGTCTCTGATTGGTCGTAGTGTGTTGTCTGAGCTCGACATGTTGGTTGGAAAGGTGTTGTGTTTCTTATACCTAAGCCCAGAACGTCTTGCTCATGAAGGTATCTTCACCAACCAAGAACTGTTTGATGAGTTGATGTCGTTAGCGGATGAGAAAAAACTCATGAAGCTAGCAACCAACCGTGCGTCTGGTTCTGACCTAGATAAAGAAAAGCTGTTCGAAAAAGTACGTACTTCTCTACGTCGCTTACGCCGTATCGGTATGTTGATTGCGATTGGTGAAACCGGCAAGTTCCGTATCAGCGAAGCGGTATTCCGTTTTGGCGCTGACGTTCGTGTTGGCGATGATATGAAAGAAGCGCAGTTACGTCTTATCCGTGATGGTGAAGCTGTGGTGCATACCCAAGAGCCTAACCAAGGTAGCTTGTTGAATGAAGAACAAGCGGAAGCCACATCAGAAGTAGATGCAGACGTAGACGAAAACGGTCAACAAGACATTTTTAACGATCAAGCTGACTTTGACCTTGAGTCAAATGCTGGCGAACAAACAAAAGTAGAAGGTGAAGCATGATTGAAAGAGGTAAGTATCAATCATTAACCATGGTCAACTGGAACGGCTTCTTTGCGCGTACTTTTGATATTGATGGATTGGTTACAACGCTTTCTGGCGGTAACGGTGCGGGTAAGTCGACCACAATGGCGGCATTCATCACAGCACTGATCCCTGACCAAAGCCTTCTGCATTTCCGTAACACAACGGAAGCGGGTAGCTCACAGTCATCTCGTGATAAAGGCCTTTACGGTAAGCTTCAGCCAGGCGCATGTTATGCCGCACTAGATGTTGTGAACTCTCGTAATCAGCGTCTATTGTTTGCAGTAAAACTGCAGCAAGTCGCGGGTCGTGATAAGAAAGTCGACATTAAACCGTTCGTTATCCAAGGCCTTCCAAGCCATGTGAAACCAACGGATGTGTTGATTCAGAACGTTTCAGACAGCCACGCTCGCGTATGTCAGTTGAACGACGTGAAAGCGGCGGTTGCACAATACGAAGGCACGCATTTTAAGGCCTTCTCTTCGATTGTTGATTACCACTCGCAAATGTTTGAATACGGTGTGGTACCGAAGAAACTACGTAACAGCAGCGACCGTTCTAAGTTCTACCGCCTAATTGAAGCATCACTTTACGGTGGTATCTCAAGTGCGATTACGCGTTCTCTGCGTGATTACCTGTTACCGCAAAATGGTGGTGTGAAGAAAGCGTTCCAAGACATGGAATCAGCACTACGCGAAAACCGTATGACGCTAGAAGCGATCAAAACGACTCAGTCGGATCGTGATTTGTTTAAGCACTTGATCACTGAATCTACGAACTACGTAGCAGCAGATTACATGCGCCATGCTAACGATCGTCGCAACAATCTTGATCAAACCATGAAGTTCCGTGGTGAGCTGTTTGGTTCTCGTGAAACCTTGCTTGATCAAAACAACTTGTTGAACCGCGTTCAAGAAGAACTAGAGTTACTTGTCGATCAAGAATCAGCACTAGAGCAAGATTACCAAGCGGCTTCGGATCATCTGCAATTAGTTCAAACTGCACTTCGTCAGCAAGAGAAAATTGCCCGCTACAGCGAAGATCTAGAAGAGCTTAACGAGCGTCTAGAAGAGCAAATGATGGTGGTTGAAGAAGCTCAAGAGCGAGTACTTCTTGCTGAAGAGCAGGCAACCATCACTGAAGAAGAAGTGGATAGCCTGAAAACTCAGCTTGCTGACTACCAACAAGCGTTGGATGTTCAGCAAACGCGTGCACTTCAATACCAGCAAGCGGTTCAAGCATTAGAGAAAACTAAGCAGTTGCTTGGTGATGAATCTATTACGGCAGAAAGCGCACTAACTCTGGTTTCAGAGCTAAAAGCACAAGAAGAATCAAGCACTCAAACGCTACTGTCGACGAAGCATAAACTAGACATGTCTTCTGCTGCTTCTGCACAGTTCGACAAAGCGCTCGCTCTTGTTAAAAGTATTATCGGTGACGTTGAACGTAAAGAAGCGTCTAGCAGCGCTAAACAAGCGTTAGAGAAAGGTCGTAACGCAAAACACGTTGTTGAAAATGAACAGCAGTGGCGTGCTCAGCACCGTGATATGGCTCGTGATGTGGCTCAGCAGCGTCAAGCAAAAGAGCTTGCGACTGAATACCAAAAGCAACACAACATCTCACTGACTGACGAAGCGGTTTTCGATGAAGAACGTGAACGTCACGCTATGCAGATCGAGTCTCTTGAGTACGCTCAAGAAGAGCTGCGTGAAGCGAAGAGTGAGCAACGTCGTGTACAACAAAACCACGACCAAGAGATTCAAAAGCTTGAGTCCATTGCTCCTGCGTGGATCACGGCAAACGATGCGCTTGAAGCACTAAGAGATCAAACCGACGCTGAACTAGAAGATAGCCAAGCGGTGATGACTCAAATGCAGCAAGTGCTTGAAGATGAGAAATCGCAAGCGGCAGCAAAAGATCAGTTGGCTACGCGCCGAGCTGAACTTGAGCAAGAGATTGAGCGTTTAGCTTCGCCAGGTGGATCTAACGATCCTCGTTTGAAAGGTCTGGCGGATACGCTTGGTGGCGTGTTGCTTTCTGAGATCTACGATGACATCACGATTGGTGATGCGCCGTACTTCAGTGCGATGTACGGCCCAGCTCGTCACGCAATTGTGGTTTCTGATCTTGATGGTATTAAGGAGAAGCTGGTGGATCTTGATGATTGTCCAGAAGACCTTTACATCCTAGAAGGCGATGTCGACGCGTTTGATGACAGTTCATTTAATGCCGATGAGCTTGAAGGCGCAGTATGTGTTCAGCTGAACGATCGCCAAATGCGTTACTCACGTTTCCCTGAGATCCCACTGTTTGGCCGTGCGGCTCGTGAACAACGTCTAGAGAAATTGCGCGAAGAGCGTGACGTTGTTGTTGAGAACCACGCGAAAGCCGCGTTTGACTCTCAAAAGCTGAATCGCCTATATCAAGCATTCAACAGCTTTGTTGCGAAGCACCTGCACGTTGCGTTTAACGCAGACCCAGAACAAGCACTTGCTGCGATTCGTGATAAGCGTAATCAAATTGTTCGTTCTCTGGCTGAGCTTAACTCTAAAGAGCAGCAGCAACGTAGCCAGCTTCTACAAAGCAAGCAGGCACTCGGTGCGCTAGATAAATTAGCACCTATGGTTCGTATTTTAGAAGACGAAACATTGGCTGAGCGCTTAGCTGAATTAGAAGCGCAACTAGAGCGTTTAAGTGAAGCTAAGTCTTACTTGAATAAGCACGGCAAATCGCTTACTTCTCTAGAGCAAATCGTATCAGCACTAGACGCTGACCCAGAGCAGTTCGAAGCTTTGGAGGCCGAGTATCGTCAAGCCGACAGCGCTCTACAAACGCTAAAAGGCAAAGTGTTCGCACTGTCTGATCTGATTGAGCGTCGTCACTACTTTGCTTACGCGGATTCTGTTGATTTGCTTAACAAGAGCAGTGAACTGAGCGAGCAACTGAAAGCGAAGTTGGTTCAAGCTGAACAAGCAAGAACCAAAGGCCGCGATGGCTTGAAGCAAGCTCGCGAACAGATGAACCAATACAACCAAGTATTGGCGGCACTGAAGAGCTCACATCAAGCGAAGCAAGAGACGGTTCAAGAGTTCAAACAAGAGCTACAAGAGTTCGGCGTAAACGCTGACGAAGGCGCTGAAGAGCGTGCTGTACGTCGTCGTGATGAACTTCAAGAACGTCTGCACACATCTCGCAGCCGTAAGAGCGAATACGAGCGAACGATTACGTCAACAGAACTTGAGATGAAAGCCTTGGCTAAGCGTCTTAAGAAAGTTCAGAAAGAGTACACAGAGCTTCGTACTTTCGTTGTTGCAGCAAAAGCAGGCTGGTGTTCAGTACTTCGCTTAGCTCGTGAAAATGATGTTGAACGTCGTCTTCATAAGCGTGAACTGGCTTACCTAACGGCGGGCGAGCTTCGTTCTATGTCGGATAAATCACTGGGTGCTTTACGTCTAGCTGTAGCTGACAATGACGACCTACGTGATTCGCTGCGTCTATCTGAAGACAACGCACATCCAGAGCGTAAGGTTCTGTTCTATATTGCGGTTTACCAACATCTTCGCGAGCGTATTCGCCAAGACATCATTCATACGGATGATCCGGTAGAAGCAATCGAAGAGATGGAAGTTGAGCTAGCCCGACTAACAGAAGAACTGACGCAGCGTGAAAACCGCTTGGCGATCAGCTCTGAGTCGGTAGCAAGCATCATCAAGAAAACGATTCAGCGCGAGCAGAACCGTATTCGTATGCTGAACCAAGGTTTGTCGAACATCTACTTTGGTCAGGTTAAGGGCGTACGTCTGAACGTTAAGATTCGTGAAAGTCACGAGATCTTGCTATCAGGTCTAGCGACTCAGCAAGAGCAACACAAAGACTTGTTTGAATCAACGCGCTTTACCTTCTCAGAAGCGATGGCGAAGTTGTTCCAACGTGTTAACCCACATATCGATATGGGTCAACGTTCTCCACAAGTTCTAGGTGAAGAGCTACTGGATTACCGTAACTACCTAGAGCTAAGTGTTGAAGTTAACCGTGGTTCTGATGGTTGGTTACAAGCTGAATCGGGCGCACTTTCTACCGGTGAAGCGATCGGTACTGGTCAGTCTATCCTACTGATGGTTGTTCAGAGCTGGGAAGAAGAGTCTCGTCGACTTCGTAGCAAAGACATCGTTCCATGTCGTTTGTTGTTCCTTGATGAAGCAGCTCGTCTGGATGCGAAATCTATCTCTACCTTGTTCGAACTGTGTGACCGTTTAGGTATGCAACTTTTGATTGCAGCACCAGAGAACATTAGCCCTGAGAAAGGCACAACCTACAAACTGGTTCGTAAGGTCTTTAAAGATCACGAGCACGTACATGTTGTTGGCCTGCGCGGTTTTGCTCAAAACAAACCGGCATCCCCAGTTCAAGAGCTTATTGAAGAAGCTGAGCAATAACCTTGATAGCCGAGTCATAGCCTTGATAGCCGAGCAATAAGCTTGATAACTGAGTTATAAGCTCGAAAGCGACTCAATGATATTTGTACAAAGCCCCTAATCAATAGGGGCTTTTTTGTATCTTGAATCTAATTTCTTCAACTGAACTCCTCTCGCCTAATTCTTTTATCGATACTGATAAGACCACTCATATCTTGTGGTTATTATCAATGGAACTTGTTTGAGGTCACACGCACAAAACCACAAATAATGTATGGTAATGACATAGATTTAATAATATTAATAATATTGTATTACTTAAATTTTAATTATTGATAACTCGCGTGTGCGAAAGGTAAAGGTAGGACTTAGGTATGATTCAAATCGTGATTGATGGGAAATATCGAATCGTCGAGCAAGGACAAACCGTTCTTGAAGCGGCAAAAACATGTGGTTTGGAAATCCCATCTTTATGTGGTTTGAACAAAACAGCGGATAAAGTGCCGTGTGATTTGTGTGTCGTTGAAGTTGATGGCGTTGGTGTTACTCGCTCTTGTGAGCTTGAAGTGTCTAATGGGTTGAATATTACCACTCAGTCAAAACAGTTAACGAATCATCGACAAGAAGCGTTGAATCGCATTATGACCGATCACTACGCTGACTGTGAGGCGCCATGCCAAACAGCCTGTCCTGCTGGGGTCGACATCCAATCTTACCTGCACCATATTGCTCAAAATGATCACATCAAAGCGATTGAAGTGATCAAAAAGACATTACCAATGCCGCTTTCAATTGGTCGTGTGTGTCCTGCTTTCTGTGAAACCGAATGTCGTCGTAACTTGGTTGATGAATCCATTGCGATTCGCCAACTCAAACGACACGCTGCCGACGCGGATTTAGCGACTCAAGAGAGCTACATGCCAGCTAAGAAACCGAATAAAGGCAAGAGTATTGCAATTGTCGGTAGTGGCCCCGGTGGGCTTACGGCGGGTTATTACCTATCTAACGAAGGCTATGATGTCAGTGTCTATGAGTCGATGCCGCAAGCGGGTGGTTGGCTGCGTTACGGTATCCCTGAATATCGCTTACCTAAGTCGATTCTAGATAAAGAAATCGAGTTGATGTGTCGCAACGGAATGGTGGTTGAGTGCGGTAAAAAACTCGGTGTTGATTTTACACTGTCTGATTTAAGTAACGATTTTGATGCGGTTTGTTTAGCCGTTGGTGCATCGCAAGCGGTCGAGATGAATTACCCGGGTAGCGAACTCGGAGGTTGTTATTTGGGTGTCGATTATCTGAAAGATTACGTGACCGATCAGCAGTACGTCACTGGTAAAAAGGTTGCCGTGATCGGTGGCGGTAATACAGCGATTGACTGTGCTCGAACCGCAGTTCGTGATGGCGCGGATACTACGCTGATTTATCGTCGTACTCGAGATGAGATGCCAGCAGAAGATTACGAAATCGAAGAAGCTGAACATGAGGGTGTGAAGTTCCACTTCTTAACCAACCCTGCAGAAAACATAGCCGATGAAAATGGTCATGTATCAGAAATACGATTAGAACGAATGGCTTTGGGTCCTGCTGATGCTTCAGGCCGCCGCAGCCCTAAACCAACGGGCGAGTTCTTTGTTGAAGCGTTTGATACGGTTATTGCTGCCGTGTCGCAAAAGCCTGATCTGAGCTTTATGGACAATGAAGCGATTGATATTCCTCTTACTCGTTGGAATACCGCAGATGCTGATCCACAAACCATGCATACCGGAACCGGAAATATTTTCAGTATTGGTGATTTCCGACGCGGCCCTGCAACCGCAGTCGAAGCGGTGGGGGATGGGCGTATTGCTGCACAAGCGATCGATCGCTTCTTCCACGGTGATATGGAAAATATTCCGGCCAAACCGTTTAACTCAAGAAAACACAAACAGCTCAAAGCGGTGGATCCTGAGCAATACCAGTCGATACAACGTATGGCTCGTAAGATCATGCCAGAACTAACGCCCGAGCAGCGTGAACAAAGCTTTGATGAAGTAGAAACAGGGTTTGATAATGCTGATGCAATAGCGGAAGCAGCAAGATGTCTAGAGTGTGGTTGCCAAGCCAATACCGATTGCGACCTACGAGACTACTCGACCGAATACAAAGCAACGCAAACGCATCCAGAGTACAAAATCGATGTGGCTTCGAATGAGAGTTGGCAGGCGATTCGTGCTGAAGAAGCGAAGGTCGGGTTAACAAGACAAAAATTTTCGGTCGATGACAGTTCTGAGTTCATTATCTTTGACGCCAACCGCTGTATCAGTTGTGGCCAGTGTATCCAAGCCTGTCGCGAACAGAATGTTCATGGCGTTCTAAGCTTCATGAACCAATCCGATGGCAAACCTGCATCAAGACCCGAATGTCGCCCTAACTTTGGGGCGGACAAGACCTTAATGGGCGACTCAAACTGCGTTCAATGTGGATCGTGTATTCAGGCGTGTCCAACCGGTGCAATGGTGGATGCTCGCGACAGAAAGCAGGGAGACACAGACGTACTCAAGAAAGTCGATACCATCTGCACCTATTGCGGTGTCGGCTGCAAGCTAACCATGCATATCGATGAGCAGAAAAACAAAATCCGCTATATCGAAGGCGGAGACTCTCCGGTTAATGAAGGCATGTTGTGTGTTAAGGGACGATTTGGCTTCGATTTTGTGGGCAGCGATGCGCGTTTAACCACACCATTAATTCGTAAAGATGGCTGGTTGCAACCTGCAAGTTGGGATGAGGCAGTTAAGCTTATTGCCGAGAAGTTTACTGCGATTAAGCAAGGCTTTGGCAGTAACGCTTTAGCGGGGTTCTCGTCGGCGAAAACCACCAATGAAGATAACTATGCCTTCCAAAAATTCATACGTCGTGAACTCGGTACCAATAACGTCGATCACTGTGCGCGCCTTTGTCACGCATCTACTGTTACTGGTTTAGAGGCTTCGCTAGGTAGCGGGGCGATGACCAATGATATTCCAAGCATCAAGCACTCAGATGTGATCTTTATTATTGGCTCCGACACCACGTCAGCACACCCAATTATTGGCTCGCATATCAAGCAAGCTGTGAGACATGGTGGAGCGAGATTGATCGTTGCCGATCCAAAACGAATCGATATTGCTGACCATGCTGAACTTTATTTAGCGCACCGACCGGGTACTGATGTAATGTTGATCAATGGTGTGATGCAGCAAATCATCAAACACGGTTGGTACGACCAAGAGTATATCGAAGACCGTGTGGATGGCTTTGATACCTTGCTTCAAGAGGTAATGTCACCAAGTTATTCACTAGACAAAGTGGAGCTGGTAACTGGCGTTAAAGCGGAAGACATCTTCGCAATGGCGCGATTGATTGGTACTGCAGAGCGTACAGCGGTGTACTACTCGATGGGCATTACGCAACATACCACTGGTCACGATAACGTTCGATCAATCGCTAACCTACAGCTCTTGTGTGGCAATATCGGAATTGAAGGCGGCGGTATCAACCCATTACGTGGTCAATCCAATGTTCAGGGTGCGTGTGACATGGGCGCATTGCCAAATAACCTTCCGGGTTATCAGAAAGTGTACAACCCAATGGTTCGTCAAAAATTCGCGATGGAGTGGGGTGTTTCTGACCTACCGGCTGAAACAGGCTTAACGTTGACCGAAATTATTGATGGAGCGTGTCATCGAGATGTTCGTGGTCTGTACGTAATGGGCGAGAACCCAGTGCTGAGTGACCCGAACCAAGCGCATGTGATTGAAGGTCTTGAAGCGTTAGATTTCCTCGTGGTTCAAGATATTTTCTTAACCGAAACCGCTCAATATGCCGATGTGGTGCTACCGTCTTGCTCGTTTGCTGAGAAGTCTGGTCATTTTACTAATACCGAGCGTCGTGTTCAGCGTATTAACCCGGCGGTATTGCCTCCAGGTGAAGCGAAAGAAGATTGGGTGATTATCCAAATGTTGGCTAATGCGATGGGCGGCAATTGGGAATATGACTCGGTTGCTGATATCACCAATGAGATAGCGCGTGTCACGCCACAGTATGGTGGTTTACGTTGGGAGAACATTACGGTGAACGGCGTGCAATGGCCAAGTAATAAGAACAACCCTGATGGCACACGTATCATGCACCAGACCCAATTTACGCGTGGGCGTGGTCAAATGGAGGCGATTCCGTTTAGATACGCTGCTGAGCTACCGGATGCGGAATACCCGTTAGTATTAACGACAGGCCGTATTCTAGAACAGTTCCACACCGGAACCATGACACGTAAAACAAAAGGGTTGGATAACTTAGCAGGGCCGCGTGCCATGGTGAGTGTTCATGATGCTGAAGCGCTAGGTATCTCGAATGGTCAGATGCTTAAGGTCTCAACACGTCGTGGTGAAATCGAAATCGCGGCCTTTGTGACTAAACGAATGCAAAAGGGTGTGGTATTTATTCCATTCCATTTTGTTGAATCACCAGTTAACCGTTTGACTACCACAGCGACTGATCCACACGCGAAGATCCCTGAATTTAAGGTGGCGGCTGTGCGTATTGATCCTATTCGTGAGCCTGAGTGTGAAGTAACAGAGGCTTAATCATATTAGCTCGGTGAAGACGGCTGGCATTAAAAAGCCGCGTAACTCTCAGAGTTATGCGGCCTTTTTATCGAGCTAGATTCAGTATCAATAACTGAGTCGTTTCGCTTTAATTTAGATGAGCTTAGTTTTGAACAATTTCGCTACCGTGAACACCAAATTGCTTAGCAGCGTAGGCAACGCGCTCTGCTGGTTTTGGGTATTCAGCCGGTGTGCCCAGGTTTTCAATATGATGCAAGCGAGGTAATAAACCTGCGCCGTTTGCAATCTGTATTGCTAATCCAGGGCGAGCGTTTAGCTCCAGTACCATCGGGCCTTCTTCTTGGTCTAAAACCATGTCCGTACCCATGTAACCAAGGCCTGTCATTTCCCAAGCACTTGATGCAAGTGTCAGCAGCTTTTCCCAATGGGGTACTTGTAGTAGCGCCAACTCTTTACCCGTATCTGGGTGGTGAGTCACTGGGTGGTCAAATTGAACCGCACGAACGGCTTTACCCGTAGCGATACAAATACCTACGCCCACAGCACCTTGGTGCAAGTTAGCTTTACCATCAGAAGCCGAAGTCGATAGACGCATCATCGCCATTACAGGGTAGCCCTTGAATACAATGATTCGTACATCTGGTACACCCTCGTAACTGAAGCCGTCAAAACACTCGTCAAACTTGATGAGGTTTTCAACTACAGCAACATCGTTCTTACCACCGAGTGAGAAAAGACCCGCGAGAGCGTTACTGATGTGGCGCTCTACGTCTTCTTCATTGATAGTCGAACCCGATGGCTTGGTGTAAACGCCGTCCTTGTGAGAAGTCACAACAAGGATACCTTTACCACCACTGCCTTGAGCTGGCTTGATTACGAAACCCGGCCACTCTTTTACCATCTTGTGTATTGTTTTTACTTCAGCTTGATGACCAATCACGCCAATCAGTTTTGGTACAGTAGCACCAGCCTGTTCAGCAATGATCTTCGTCTTAAGCTTGTCATCAACGAGTGGATACTTGGAACGATCATTGTAGCGACCAATATAACTATGGTTACGCTTGTTCATTCCCATTATGCCTTTGTCTTTCAACCTAAACGGTGAAGTAAACTGATCAAACATAACTTAGTCCTCCGCTAGCGGTTTAAAGCGACGAAGCTCGGTTAGACGGTATCCTGTGTAGTTACCTAGTAGCAAGATGGTCGCTAGAATAACAAGTTGTAAACCAATAAAGTTAAACGTTAAGTGCTGAATGAACGGGTTAGTCATGCCTAAGTAAACAAGAACCGCAGTGAATAGAGAACCACCACCTTGCAGCATTACTTCTTTCGCGCCTTCTTCTTCCCATAGGATAGACATACGTTCGATAGTCCAAGATAGGATAATCATAGGGAAGAACGTAATAGATAGACCTTCAGTCAGACCCACTTTAAACGCGACTACAGTAAACACAGAGATAATCATGATTACCGTGATGATTACGGCGGATATCCTGGCTACCAAGAGCAAGTTGAGTTTGGACAAGTAACTTCGAATAATCAGACCCGTACCTACAATAAGCAGGAAGCCAACAATACCCGTTACCAGTTGTGTTTGTACAAAGGCTACCGCAATCAGTACTGGCATGAACGTACCAGACGTTTTCAGGCCGATGATGACACGTAGGAACACAACAATCAGAGCACCGATAGGAATCAGCATGATGGTTTTAAACATCGCTTGCTCTTCTAACGGTAGGCTGTGAATTGAAAGGTTTAACAGTTGATCAGCAGAGACTTTACTATTGGTTGCTTCCGTTGGTGAAACCTCTTGAGCAATCATAGAGAAGTGAACTTTACTGTTCTGACCGCCAACAACATCCAGTAGAGAAACGTTTGATTCGTCCCAGATGAGTAGGTTTGGTTGGACTTGTTGTTCGCTTGATTCAGGAGAGAATAGAACCCACTCGTCGTTATCCCAGATCTGAATCATGTTTTGAATCGACTGACGACGACGACCATCTTCTAGCTCGATAACACCAACCACTTTGTTGTGTATTTTCGCCGCTGAAAGTAGCTTGTGTGTCGCTTCCACTTTGGTCATGTTGTTCAGAATCAGCGCTGAGTTTTGGCTGTCTGGATCATTAAGTGTTTTGATGAGCTCACGGGTAAAAGTGATATTGTCTGCAGAACGTTTTGTCGCTCTATCAATCAATGCAAGAGAAGCCGCTTCTTCAGGGCCGTCGAAGCTTGGTTGCGAGACTTCACCTTCTGGTGCGATAGCATCAACTTTTGCTTGGTTGTCGACTAGGAATTGTGTTTTGTAGTAGATGGTTTGAGGGCCATCTGCGTATCGAATAGACCACTCTGCGCGGCGACCTGATTCGGTATTCAAGTAAGAGATACCGTAACCCGGCGATGAAGCCGATTCGCCGATAAGTGTGTAGTTAGACTGAGTATGAGGAGCCGCTAAGGAAACTTTTGCTTCTTTGCCTACTGCGTTGAACTCGATGCGAGCTTCAACGTCCCAAACCTGTCTGGTTTCCCCTGGAGTCCAAGGTACACCGTAGGTCGTATGTCTGAACATACTCAGTGTTATACCTGCCACAATAAGCAGGAATATAGAGATATAAAATGGAATTCTTGACGTCATAGCTTACCCTACTATTGTTATTTAACTTCCGTTTGTACGTACTTTTTACTTACATCTACTAGCGCTATGTCTTTGATAAATTCGCGCCCTAGTAACACAGGGTGACTCATTTGAGAGCGATCCGCCAATGTAAATTGCGCTTTTTCATGGATTTTTCCAACTTTCACCCATAATTCGATCACAGCTCGACGTTCTGCTTGATCATTGGTTGATTGACGGATTTTTACATAACGTACAACAGGCGCTTCAATCCATTTCTGGTCTTCTTTAGCTTGGGCTTTGTCGTCTAGGTGAAATTTAACCCAGTTCTTGCCGTTACGTTCGAATTCTTTGATATCGACAGCGTTTAAAGAAGAGGTGGTTGCACCTGTATCAACACGAGCATCAAAGCTTTGCTTGATAGAGTCGATAAACACTTTTTCGATGCCGCCAAGGATAGTCGGTTGTGATATAGGAGCGATAGGAGCAACGGCAATAGCGACCGGTTCCTCTTCCTCTAGCTCTTCAATAACCTTGTGTTCCATGCTCGTTAGATGGGTATCTAATTGACTAGAAAGGGTAGTAATTTCGTCTTCTAAGCTTTCAATATAGTCACTTTGATTGCTTAGTTGCAGTTCAAGATTTTGAACCTTATTTGCGATGTTTGTCTCTGAGCGGGCAATAGCATCGAGAGTTTCTTGGTGGTAGGCAGCACCGTTAGTAAGGGTACAACCAGAGAGCAAACCAACCGCCACAATAGGCGATAATCGCTTAAACATAAAAAAACCTTTGGAAATTAGAGAATAGTTCAGACTATTTAGAAGTTTAGCCCACAAAAAAGGATGCGTGAAGCATCCTATTGTAAGAGTCTGGTCATATTGAATCGCAATGTGAGCGCTACGCCAATTATTGTAATTTTAAATAGCTCACTTATTAAGCATAAGTCAATTTTTGTTCAATTTGCGCGCATTTTTGTGAAAGCTCACAGCGAAGCAAAAGGTGGCGCTGTAGCCACCAAAAAGCCATTACTCTGTTATCGGCTAAATAATGGCTTTCGGGCATCACATTTATGGCTTGGTCGCCACAAGAATGGCACGTCTTGGTGCTGGGTGACCTTCAACCGTTTTACTTGGATCATTCGGGTCTAAGTAATCTGGTAGAGAGTTGTGTGTCATCCATTCTGTCGTGCGTTGCTCGCCGATTGTCGTGACATTCTCATCCACGATGCGCACGTCTTCAAAGCCGACCTGTTCAAGCCAGCGTTTCAGAGCTCGAGCAGAGGGGAAGAAGTACACGTTTCTCATCTGCGCGTAACGGTCAACAGGAACCAGAACTGCATTTTCATCGCCTTCAATCACTAAGGTTTCAAGCACTAATTCACCGCCAGACACCAATTGGTCTTTCAGTTGAATCAAGTGATCAAGCGGAGAGCGACGGTGGTATAGCACGCCCATGCTGAATACAGTGTCGTACGCTTCCAGTTTTGGTAGTTGTTCAATACCTAGAGGTAAAAGGTGCGCACGTTGGTCATCGCCCATCAACTTACGGATCGCTTCAAACTGAACCAAGAAAAGGTGAGAAGGGTCGATACCTACTGTAAGACGAGCGCCTTCGCCAAGCATGCGCCACATGTGGTAACCATTGCCACAACCTACATCGAGCACAGAACGGTTTTTAAGTGGTGAGATATGTGGAAGCACACGATCCCATTTCCAGTCACTGCGCCATTCTGTATCGATATGAATGTCGTGAACCGTGTAAGGACCTTTTCTCCAAGGGTGGAAAGTCTTTAGCAAGCTTTCTAACTTTTTAAGTTCACCCGTGTGGAACGGTGTAGAGCTGCCAATGGTCACTGAGTTTTTCAGATCAACTTGGTCAGGCACACCTTGTGGAATCTTGTTCAATGCACGTAACCAGCGGTCGAAGTCACCGTGCTCTGCATTTTGCCAATCCGTCAGCTGTTGAGGAAGAACATTTAGCCACGGCTGAAGGCGAGTATCTTGGGCAATAAGTTGATAAAAATTGGCAAAATTAAACATAGGTTTTCACTGAGTTGGTGGTGTAGAAATTAAATTTGTCACTCCATTAAGAGTGTGGACAAACATGCTAGGGAATCTCGTTTATCGTGTTTGATAAGAGATCCCCAATTCGTTTGTTCCTCGCTCTTGAGGATGACATTTTAGTACGTGCTAACGGTGTCGCGACGGTTACGTAATCTAAAATGTTTACTTTATCGCGAACATTGAACCAAAGTTGAAACATTGGAACCAGACTTCGCTGCTTGAGAAGCCAATCTTATCAAATCGCTCTCTGTGAACAGGGATCGAATCCGGGCGCATCACGTTTTCAATTGCGCTACGTTTCTGACTTACTTCTAGCTCGCTGTACCCGTTAGCACGTTTGAAATCATGGTGCAGGTCGATAAGCAGTTCATTTGAGCTTTCATCTTCGAATACGTATTTTTCTGACAGGATTAAGATCCCGCCTGGGCGCAAGCCAGCATGAATTTTCTCAAGCAGAGCGTATCGATCGTCTGGAGAAAGAAATTGCAGCGTAAAGTTAAGCACCACAACAGAAGCGTCTTTGATTTCCACTTCACGGATGTCGGCTTCAATCACTTCTACCGGTGTGTCACTGCGGTAAGCATTAACGTGCAATTTGCAGCGCTCAACCATGGCTTCTGAATTATCGATCGCGAAAATCGTGCAGCCTTCTTGCTGAATGTGACGACGCATAGAAAGTGTCGCAGCACCAAGCGAGCAGCCAAGGTCGTAAATATTTGAGTGTGGCTTTACAAAGCGCTCAGCCAGCATGCCGATTGCAGAGATGATATTGCTATAGCCAGGCACCGAACGTTGAATCATATCCGGAAATACTTCAGCAACCCTTGCATCAAAGGTGAAGTCTCCAATTTTATCAATAGGAGCGGAAAAGATATTGTCTGTGTTGCTCATAGCATTTTCTCTCGACAGTCAGCGTAATTGGCACAAAATTCGTACCAAATAAAAGGGGGCGTATTTTACGTAAAAAAAACGCCACTGTCACGAAAACTGAGATTTAGCTCAAGGTTCGAAGCTACTTACAAGTGAGAGGTTAAAACATCGAGATTTGGTGATTGCCTTTTTGAGCTGGAAACTGAGCCAGTTCGGGCAGTAATAATGATGTATTTTCAGAGACTTGCTTTTGTAGCCTCTTATAAATAGCAATCGCAAGTTCAGGTGCGTGGTTATTGTCTGGGGTGTGGATCATTAAATAGGGCTGCTTGCCTTCATTAAGCCAGTTTGGGATTTTGGCAAACCAAGGCTTAAAAAACTCAATATTAGGTTCTTGGTCTGGGTGACCAATAAATCGAATCATCGGGTTATTGGCGGTAGCAATTGCATGAACAGGAACACGCGGTTTTTTCTGATGCGCATCGATCACCGCTTCTGTGGTGGGTGGCGCAGAGAAAACGGGGCGGCTGTCCATAATGATGCGATTGATGCCTTCCGCAACCAGCCATTGGTTGAAGCGTTTTTCCGCATCGCCCTTATCAAAGAAACCTAAGTGTCGAACTTCGACGCCAAGCTGCATATCTTTTGGGAATAAGGTGCAAAACTTTTGTAGGGCAGGCAGCATGCTGGGCTCAAAACTGTGCGGCAGCTGAATCGTCCATTGACCAATACGGTCATGCAGTGGCGACATCGTCATCAAGAACTCTTTGAGTTCGGCTTGGCAGTGTCTCAGTTGTTGCTGGTGGGTGATGAATTTGGGCAATTTGAAGGTGAACTTGAAATCATCGTGACTGGCGGCTTTCCAATTGTGAACGGTAGACATACTTGGCGTAGCGTAAAAGGTGGTGTTGCCCTCAACGGTATGGAAAACTTGGGTGTATTTTTCCAAGCGTTCGGCAGGCTTGGTGCCTTTACCGTAGAACTGACTTTGCCACTCAGAATGAGACCACATAGTTAATCCAAGTCTTAGAGGTAAAGTTTCTGTTGTTATTACACGATTATCCATCTATTACACCGTTATCCATCACGCCATCAGTCATTACAAAAAGTTTTTGGGTTGAAACGAAAATCTACTTTACGAGAGTTTTGCTGATTAAGGTACTTTCGAGATATAATTATCGCAATTTTTTCGGTTTTGATGAATCTTTGCGCACTTGATGGGCTAAAAAGCAGCAAAGCCAGATAAAACACAATAAATTCGAATGTGGAAGGTCGATTTTAAGCGAGTTTCCGCGTATAAATGTTCCTTTGCTCTGTTGTGTGGAATGACCACTGACAGCTTGGAAATTAGTAAATAATTAAGAGATTGGGAAATTCATTATGCGTACCCATTACTGTGGTAACCTGAACAAGTCCCTGGCGGGACAAACTGTAGAATTGTGCGGCTGGGTAAACCGTCGCCGTGATTTAGGCGGTCTTATCTTTATTGATATGCGTGATCGTGAAGGCATCGTTCAGGTTGTTGTCGATCCAGATATGAAAGATATCTTCCCGATCGCTAACCAACTGCGTAATGAATTCTGTATCAAGTTTACTGGTGAAGTACGAGTTCGTCCGGACAGCCAAGTAAATAAAGACATGGCTACTGGTGAAGTAGAACTTTACGCGACGGGTCTAGAGATCATTAACCGTTCAGAAGCGCTTCCACTAGACTTCAACCAAACGAACTCTGAAGAGCAGCGTCTTAAGTACCGTTACATCGATCTTCGTCGTCCAGAAATGAGCGACCGTATTAAGCTTCGTGCACGTGCTTCTAGCTTCGTTCGTCGTTTCCTAGATGAGAACTTATTCCTAGACATCGAAACGCCAGTACTAACGAAAGCGACACCAGAAGGTGCTCGTGACTACCTAGTACCAAGCCGTGTTCACAAAGGTAGCTTCTACGCACTTCCTCAATCTCCTCAGCTTTTCAAGCAACTGCTGATGATGTCTGGTTTTGACCGTTACTACCAAATCGTTAAATGTTTCCGTGATGAAGATTTACGTGCTGACCGTCAGCCTGAATTTACTCAAATCGATATCGAAACATCTTTCATGACTTCTCAAGAAGTACGTAACGTGACTGAGAAGCTTGTTCACGATATGTGGAAAGAACTTCTAGATGTTGAACTAGGTCAATTCCCAGTAATGCCTTTCTCTGAAGCGATTCGTCGTTTCGGTTCTGATAAGCCAGATCTACGTAACCCACTAGAGCTAGTGGACGTTGCTGACTTGGTTAAAGATGTTGAATTCAAGGTATTCTCTGGCCCAGCTAACGACGAAAAAGGTCGCGTAGCAGTTATCCGTGTTCCAGGTGGTGCTAAGCTAACTCGTAAGCAAATCGACGGCTACGCTGAACACGTAAACATCTACGGCGCGAAAGGCCTAGCTTGGATGAAGGTTAACGACCGTGCTGCAGGCATGGAAGGTATTCAATCTCCAGTTGCTAAATTCCTAAGCGAAGACGTAATCAACGGTATTCTAGATCGTACTCAAGCTGAATCTGGCGATATCATTCTGTTCGGCGCAGACAAAGCGGGCATCGTTGCTGAAGCAATGGGCGCACTTCGTCTTAAACTAGGTACGGATCTAGAGCTAACAGACACATCTGCATGGGCTCCACTGTGGGTTGTTGACTTCCCAATGTTCGAAGAAGACGGCGAAGGTAACCTACACGCAATGCACCACCCATTCACATCACCACTAGGTGTGAACGCGGAAGAGCTAAAAGCGAACCCAGCAGCAGCAAATTCTGATGCATACGACATGGTAATCAACGGCTACGAAGTAGGCGGCGGTTCTGTACGTATCCACAACGCAGAAATGCAAACAGCGGTATTTGGTATCCTAGGTATCGAAGCACAAGAGCAACAAGAGAAGTTCGGCTTCCTACTTGAAGCGCTTAAGTACGGCACGCCACCGCACGCTGGTCTAGCATTCGGTCTTGACCGTCTAGCAATGCTGCTTTGTGGTACTGAGAACATCCGTGACGTTATCGCATTTCCGAAAACAACAGCTGCAGCATGTCTACTGACAGACGCGCCAAGCCTAGCGAACCCAGCATCACTGGAAGAGCTAGCAATCGCAGTTAAATTGGCAGAGAAAAAAGAGCAAGCGTAAGCCTGTTATCTTTTCTTGTTGATGAAGAGATCCTAGTTGATAGAGAGCTCTCAATTAATTAGCCAAGACTTGCCAGTAAATTAGAGAATGCCCGTTAATTTGACGGGCATATTTTTTTGCGTTCGATATACTAAGCTCATAAAGCATGTATAAATAATCAGTATTGAAGTTATGTCTATTATCTTAGGAATTGACCCTGGCTCGCGTATTACCGGTTATGGCGTGATTCGTCAAAATGGTCGCCATCTATATTACTTAGGTAGCGGTTGTATTCGCACCTCTGAAAAAGAACTGCCGGGCCGACTCAAACAAATCTACGCCGGTGTGAGCGAAATCATCACTCAGTTTCAACCGGATGTGTTTGCGATAGAGCAGGTCTTCATGGCTAAGAATGCAGACTCAGCGCTTAAGCTTGGGCAAGCTAGGGGCAGCGCGATCGTAGCGGCTGTAAATGCGGATTTGCCTGTTCATGAATACGCGGCTCGTTTAATTAAGCAAGCGGTGACGGGTAATGGTGGTGCGGACAAGTCTATGGTTCAGAACATGGTGATGAGCATGCTTAAGTTACCCGCTAAACCACAGGCCGATGCTGCCGATGCTCTAGGCGTAGCGATCACTCACGCCAACACCAATAAAACTTTGATAGCGCTTGCGGGTAAAGCAACAGGTGCAAGAAAAGGGCGTTACCGTTAATCCCATCCCTCTATTTTCTAATAGCTTGCATTACATGAGCCTTACGCCTCGTTTGGCTCAGTTCAAAACAATACGCCCCTAAATCCTTGATGAAATGAGATCTTTCGAACACAAAAAAATAATAACATTGCGCATCATTTAACATTTTATTAACATTGATCAGAGGTCTAACAGATAAGGATTAAGGT
>NZ_JBFROW010000035.1:0-100367 GCF_041471665.1 Vibrio sp. 10N.261.51.F11
CAAAGTGTGCTCGCGCCCTGCCCCCCTCTGAGACGGCGCGGATCTTTCTACGTAAAGAAATAAATAATGTTGGCATCACCTCATTATCGCCAAGCTTTACAAGGCTAATCTAATAACTAATGGCTTCGTGGATATCAACGTCAAAGCTTACGCTATGTTCTCTGCTTTTCGAGCCATGTTTTTCATCTTTTACTCACTCTCTCTAAAGGTCCTGAGTTCTGTTGAGTCTATGGCTATGTGGTGAGCAGCACCTTTATATTTATTCCAATATTTAACTTTACCGTTTGTGAGCGATAGCTTATACAGGTGTAATTAAAGGGGGGGGGGGGCTAACCTCAATCCCCCCACTTATTTATCTTGGTTCGACTGACTTGGAGATATTTTGCAATTTGTGTACGAGAGAGGCCTCTTAAACGTGTGCGAGTAAACGCACACAAATCAATGATGAAAATTGGAAGGGATTGGTATTTCGTAGCAGGTCATTTCGTGAAGGCTGCTTAGTTCACACTAAAATGTAGATGATAGAGGCCCCTTTGCGGAGCCTTTCACTTTGTAACGATAGCTTATTTGATGGCGAAGGTCGGCAATGATAAATGCCAACGAATAGCGCCAAGCCTGATCAATAGTGTTGAGAACACGCCGGCCAGAAATGCAGTTTCTGAGTCGTGCCCCATGCTGATCGCCACGGTATGGAAAGCGCCACCAATGATACAAGCGGTCGCGTAGACTTCACTTCTTAGAATCATTGGCACTTCACGGGCAAGCACGTCGCGGATAATACCGCCACCGCAGCCGGTGATGACACCCATGATGATCGCCACTAGTGCTGAATCTTGATAGATAAGTGCTTTTTCTACACCAATGCCAACAAACACCGCTAGGCCAATCGCATCACATACCGGCAATATCCACCAAGCCAGACGTTTCGGGCGTCTTACAATAATCATGGTCAACAAACAGGTGATGATGATGACCCAAAGGTAGGTGGTATCGGTGATCCAAAACACGGGAGTTGCACCCAATGCCATGTCACGAATTGTGCCGCCGCCAATCGCGGTTACACTGCCTAGAACGGCGACGCCAAAGGGATCCATCTTAAGACGGCCAGCGACAAATACGCCTGAGACGGCAAAGATGGCAGTGCCAAATAAATCGATAATATAAAGCAGCATGGAGTCCATGATACTGGTGCTCTTATAGTTAAAATTGTAGGGACAGGTCGGTGGCGAATTGTACGAAAAAACGCAGCAAATAGTTAGTGATTTTGCCTAGCTCTATCAAAGAAATCGCACACTTGTTGGATCGCTTTCAAAGTTCTCGTTGTCGGGCGATTAATCCAGTCAGAATTGAGGGACCAAATCTGATTTTGAGCGACAGCTGGGATCTCATCTTCCCATGTTTGCCACATGGTTCCATTCTCAATCGCGTGCTGAGAAGTGAAGATTACTTGCGGTTTTCTTAATACAACTTGTTCAATACCAACTTGCGGATAGGGAGAGGCGCTGTCTTCAAAAATATTGTGGCCACCACAAAACTCAAACACCTCACTTGGCCAGTGTCCTTGAGCAACAGTGATGATCGGCTTTTCACTGAGCTGGTAGAAGTAGTTTACTGGCTCGGCATCTTTGTATTCTAGTCTCAACGCGTTGAGCTGCTCTCTGTATTGCTGAGCGTTATTTTCGCCAATGCTTGGATCGCTAGCGTATTCGCTCAGTTGTTCAATATTGGTTGCGATACTGTCTAGGCTTTTGGTCTTGGAGTAGTAAATATTAAAACCAAATTGCTCTAGTTTCGCGAGCTCTCTGGGCGGGTTTCCCGCTGGCCACGCAAGAATCAAATCAGGCTGAAGTGCGATGATCTTCTCAACCTTGATACCTTGATAGTTTGCCACTTTTTCAAGCTTATCGGCTTGTGGTGGGTAATCACTTCGTTCACTTACGGCAACAAGGTTGTTGCCTAAACCAGCGCTGTACGCGAGTTCAGTGGCATGAGGAGCAAGGCTGACTACGCGTTGAGCCAGCTGTACTTGTTCTTGAGTCCGTGGTGCTTCTTCTGCAAATGATAAAGGCAGCCATAAGCTGGAAGACAAAATAGTAAGGCTTGTAACAAGTGCTGAAGGTTTCACTCTAAATCCCTTGGTGAATAAATAGTAAGGCTAGGCTTTGTAAAAATATCCAGATAGCGATGCGACCAAAGAGTAGTTTCTGAACCTGAGATAGATGCAGAGCTGACGGTGCGATTCTTCCGCCTAATTTTGCGCGAATGGCTTTAGTGTTGTCGTAAATCGCAGGGCCACCTAATGATAACTCCAGCTTGTTGCCAACAGCCGTGATTAACCAGGCTGGGCCGGGTAGGGGCCAAGAGCGACTTTGGACTAGCATCATCTTAAATGTGTGCGTTGCTTTATCACCAAAGACGATCATCAAGGCAAATAAGCGCATTGGTATAAGTTCTAGGATAGCGACGATCTTGATTGCCGTTGAGCCGAAAGGAGAAAACTGCTTGCGACTTGGCGACCAAGCTCGAGCTAACTCGACCACAAGGCGATACATTAACGCAGCGATTCCACCACCAATGGCGTACCAGAACAACACACAAACTACGTTACGAGCGTAACCCATGATTATGGTTTCTGTGGCGGCTTTGCCGAGGCCAAGTGACGAAAGTGGTTCGGTTTGACGATTGACAATCGGAGCCAGTAACTGACGAGCGGCCGCTTTATCTTCTCGGCCAAGTACTTTGATCAGTTGGTTAGCCAGCTTTTCATTATTGCGCCAATCAATCGCGAGTAATAACAGTGCCAATTCAAACAGTTGAGATTGCCAAACCAATGGTTGCAGTGCCAATAGAATAACCAGAGTTGGCAGTACCATTAACCCCCAGGCTAATGTGCCTGAGATTAAACTTTGGGAATAGTTGTGGTTGTTATTGTTATTAACCTTGCTTGCTAAAAGCTCAGCAAACTTATGCCATAAGGTCGTGGGGTGTGCGGCATGGGGGATAGGTAAAATTAAATGAAAAAGCAGTGCTCCCCACATCACAAGGAGCACGCCATTTGCAAATACCTGATCAAACAGTGTTTGCATGTCTAGTCGCTTACTTTAGTAGGGCAACCATCTTGATAACCATTTCAGAAGAGCTTTGCGCTGCTAGTGGCAGGAACTCTTCGAAGCTCATTGGTGATTCTTTGTCTGCAACATCAGAGATTGCACGAACAACCACGAATGGTACTTGGAATTGGTGACAAGCTTGAGCGATAGCCGATGCTTCCATCTCTACAGCAACAACAGATGGGAAGTGCTTGCGGATGAACTCTTGGCGTTCTGCTGTGCAAACAAATGCGTCGCCAGTACAGATAAGACCGCGAACGGCATGCTTGTCTTCCATTTGTGCTAGAGCTTGTTCAGCAACAGCCATCAGTTTGTCGTCAGCTTTGAACGCTGCAGGTTGACCTGCCATTTGGCCGATTTCGTAACCGAAAGCCGTTACGTCTGCATCGTGGTGACGAACTTCAGTCGAGATAACAACATCGCCAAGGTTCAGTGTTGAATCAAAACCGCCAGCAGAGCCAGTGTTTAGAACGACATCTGGTTGGTATTCGCTTAGTAGGATTGAAGTACCAACTGCTGCTGCTACTTTACCAATGCCTGATTGAAGCAAAACAACGTCAACACCATTTAGCTGACCAGAGAAAAAGGTACAACCGCCTTTATTAACTTCAGTAATGTCTGAAATTGCTGCTTTTAGGATCGCAACTTCTTGCTCCATTGCGCCAATGATGCCGATTTTCATGTGTAGTCTCTTAATAAAAATATTTAAACAGTAGAGCGAAATTGTAGCATGGATGAGAAGTGTCGAGCGACAGCCCTGAAGCACTTCTCATCCGAATAGCAGCGATTTATCTGCGTATTCCTTTATCTATTTGATTAGGCCTTCGCTTTTTAGGCTTGCGCGAAGTTGTTCAGCGCGTTTACGGTTCACACCAAAATCAGAATGGCCAGTACGAGATTCAGAACGCACGATCAGTTTGCCATCGGTGATTTTAAGTTCTAAGTCATCGACAAAGCGCATGATGCGAGAGGTACATTCAACACGCAGGTAATCATCGGTTTTACTCGCGGTTTTCGAACCCGGCAAGGTGAGTGCAACCTGCTCAATCGCATCTAGGTTTGCTGAATCTGATAACTCAAATGCGGCCAATGCATGCTGCTCACGATCATCTTGAGTTGATACGCAGTTTGGTTTGTCTCCACAAGGTGATGAAGTTCTGTCTTTCATGTCCGTGATTCCTTGGCTGCAAGCGGTTAACGTTAAAAGTGATAGCGAGAGGAGAGCGGCTTTTTTCATAGTGTTTCCTATGGCTTGTTTTTAATTCTAATTGTAGTTATCGGCATTGGTTTGTCTGCGATTGTTTTACGTATTTTTGTTGTGCTTGTGATAAACGTATCTAATTCAAAAAAGGATCCATCATTGGATCCCTTTTTTATAGTAACGAACTGAGTAATAAAGGAAACCTAATCACACTTCTAAGTAATCTAATATCCCTTCCGCGGCTTTGCGGCCTTCATCGATAGCGGTCACTACCAAGTCAGATCCTCGAACCGCATCACCACCTGCAAAGATCTTGCTGTTGGTGGTTTGGTATTGAAACTCTTGTTTGTTAGGAGCCTTGATGCGACCCCACTGATCGAGCTCCACACCGAAAGGTTCTAGCCATTCCATCGCATGAGGTTGGAAACCAAATGCCATGATAACGGCATCTGCTTCAAGAACATGCTCACTACCTTCTACAGGTTCCGGGCGACGGCGACCTGCTTCATCAGGTTCACCCAAAGCGGTTTTTACGAATTTAACGCCAACCACATGACCAGCGCTGTTAAGCTCTAAGCCAATAGGTTGGAGGTTGAACTTGAACTTCACCCCCTCTTCACGTGCATTTTTTACCTCACGGCGAGAACCTGGCATGTTGGCTTCATCTCGGCGGTAAGCACACACCACATCTGCCGCATTCTGACGAATAGAGGTTCGAACGCAGTCCATCGCCGTATCACCACCACCAAGCACGACGACTTTCTTACCTTGCATATCGATAAATGGGGTTGGGTTTTCCAGTTCCATGACCTTGTAGGTATTAGAAATCAAGAATGGCAGAGCATCATAAACGCCCGGTGCATCTTCGTTGTCTAAACCCGCACGCATGTTTTTATAGGTGCCGACACCAAGGAAAACAGCGTCGTAGTCATCGACGAGTTGCTGAAGTTGTACATCTTTGCCGACTTCGGTATTCATTTGGAACTCGACGCCCATCTCGCTAAAGATACGGCGACGATTTTCCATGATGCCTTTCTCAAGCTTGAACGATGGAATACCAAACGTCAGTAGGCCACCGATCTCCGGATAGCGGTCAAACACAACGGCTTTTACGCCATTACGAACTAGGATGTCAGCAGCAGCAAGACCTGCTGGCCCCGCACCGATGATCGCGACCTTTTTATCAGTCCACTCAACGTGAGACATGTCAGGCTTCCAACCCATCTCAAAGGCTTTGTCGGTAATGTACTTTTCAATATTGCCAATGGTTACGGCACCGAAATCGTCATTGAGGGTACAAGAGCCCTCACACAAGCGGTCTTGAGGGCAAACTCGACCGCAAACCTCAGGCAGGCTGTTGGTTTGGTGAGACAGTTCAGCGGCTTCGATAATACGCCCTTCATTGGCAAGCTTAAGCCACTGAGGGATGTAGTTGTGAACAGGACATTTCCATTCACAGTATGGGTTACCACAGTCTAAACAACGGTCTGCTTGCGCTTTCGCTTGCTGTTTAGTGAAAGGTTCGTAGATCTCTACAAACTCAATCTTACGTATCTTGATTGGTTTCTTCGCTGGGTCTACGCGATTCACATCAATAAATTGGTATACATTCTGGCTCATTATTGGCTCCTTCCAATTATTGCGCTTGAACACGAAGTTCAGCTGAGCTGCGGCTTTGGTGGCCGAGCAAGGTGTTCAGATCCGCCGTCTTTGGCTTCACTAGGTAGAACTTTGGAATCCATTCATCAAAGTTCGCCAGAATAGCTTCAGCGTGTACTGAGCCAGTCTCTTCTAAGTGCTCTGCAATTAAGCCACGCAGATGTTCTTGGTGGATAAATAAGTCAGACAGAGAAAGTGCCTCAACCGATTCGTTGTTCACTCGGCCTTGGAAGTCTTCGTTTTTATCCATCACATAAGCAAAACCACCTGTCATACCTGCGCCGAAGTTCACTCCGGTTGCGCCAAGAATCGCTACAATACCGCCTGTCATGTATTCACAAGCGTTGTCGCCTGCGCCTTCAATCACAGCGACGGTACCTGAGTTACGTACGCCAAATCGCTCGCCTGCAGTTCCTGCTGCAAATAGCTTGCCTCCGGTTGCACCATACAAACAGGTGTTGCCTATGATGGTCGCTTCGTTACAAGTAAATGCGGTGCCTTGGTGAGGCTTGATAACCACTTTGCCGCCAGCCATGCCTTTGCCAACATAGTCATTGGCATCGCCTGTTAGGTAAAGCTCAACGCCGCCTGCGTTCCAAACCGCAAAAGACTGACCTGCGGTACCGTCGAGATATAACTTGATTGGTGAACCTGCCATCCCTTGGTTGCCGTATCGCTTAGCAATTTCACCAGAGATACGAGCGCCAATCGAGCGGTCTGTGTTGATCACGTTGTAGTAGAGGCTGGTGGATTGGCGCTTCTCAATTGCATCGAGTGCATCATCCAGAATCTGCTGGTTGAGCTGAGCTTTATCAAATGGTGCGTTTGGCTCGGTCCAAAACAGTGGGTGACCTTCTGGAGATACCGGAGCTTCGAGTATTGAAGAGAGATCGAGCTTGCTCTGTTTCGCGGTGAGGCCTTGAACGGCTTCAAGTAAATCCGTGCGACCAATCAGGTCCGTGAGTTTTTCTACGCCGAGTTCTGCAAGGTATTGGCGAACTTCATCGGCTAGGCCTGTAAAGTAGTTCACCACCATGTCTGGCAGGCCTTTGAAGTATTCGCGGCGTAGTGTTTCATCTTGAGTCGCAACACCCGTCGCACAGTTGTTTAGGTGACAAATTCGTAAGAACTTACAACCCATTGCGACCATTGGCGCGGTACCAAAACCAAAGCTTTCTGCACCGAGAATCGCACCTTTAATCACATCAAGGCCAGTTTTTAAACCACCATCGACTTGCAGGCGGATCTTATGACGAAGCCCGTTAGCAACCAGTGCTTGTTGAGTTTCTGCTAAGCCAAGCTCCCAAGGGCAACCTGCGTATTTTACCGAGGTTAGAGGGCTTGCCGCGGTACCGCCATCGTAGCCAGAAATGGTGATCAGATCGGCATAGGCTTTCGCTACACCAGTTGCAATCGTGCCTACACCCGGTTCCGATACTAACTTTACTGAAACCAAGGCTTTAGGGTTCACTTGTTTAAGGTCGAAAATCAGCTGCGCTAGATCCTCGATAGAATAAATATCGTGATGTGGAGGAGGGGAGATCAGTGTCACCCCTTGAACTGAATATCTCAGCTTAGCGATTTCTGCGGTAACTTTATGGCCGGGCAGTTGACCACCTTCTCCAGGCTTCGCACCTTGCGCGACCTTGATCTGCAAAACATCCGCATTGGTTAAGTAATGTGGCGTCACACCAAAACGACCGGAAGCTATCTGCTTGATACGAGAGTTACGGTCAGTACCAAAGCGTCGAGGGTCTTCACCACCTTCACCAGAGTTTGAGTAACCACCCAAGCGGTTCATCGCCATTGCTAATGCTTCATGCGCTTCTGGGCTCAAAGCACCGATCGACATTGCCGCAGAGTCGAAGCGTTTAAACAGATCGCTGTTAGGCTCGACTTGCTCTAGTGGTAGAGGCTGATCGGCTTTTTTGAGGCTCATTAAGTCGCGTAACATCGCAGCTGGACGAGCATTTACTTGCTTAGCAAAAGAGAGATAATCCGATGTCTCACCTGTTTTTACTGCAGTTTGCAGAGTGCCAACCACATCAGGGTTATAGGCGTGATATTCGCCGCCGTGTACGTATTTGAGTAAACCACCGTGCTCGATTGGCTTACGCTTAGTCCAGGCTTTACGAGATAAGTTATAGATATCTTGCTGGAAATCGCTAAAGCTTGCGCCTTGGATTCGAGTGGTAACTCCGCGGAAACAGAGCTCAACAACATCGGAATGAAGGCCAACGGCTTCGAAAAGCTGTGAACAGCGATAAGAGGCAATGGTTGAAATTCCCATCTTCGACATGATCTTGTACAGACCTTTGTTGATGCCGTTTTGGTAATTTTGCATTGCGGCACGATAATCTTTATCTAAAGAGCCATCATCCAACATTTTACCTAACGCTTCATAAGCGAGGTATGGGTAAACCGCGGTTGCACCGAAGCCAAGCAGCACAGCAAATTGGTGTGGGTCGCGCGCAGTTGCTGTCTCAACAACGATGTTGGCATCACAACGCAGGTTGGTATCAGCAAGCCTTGTTTGCACCGCACCAACCAACATGGCTGCAGGGATCGGTAGTTTTCCTTTCTCTAAACCTTTGTCCGACAGCACAACTAAAACCGCACCTTCGCTGACTTCTTGTTCGGCGCTATCACATACTGCTTTGATTGCTTGTTCTAGATCTTGGTTATTCGGGTCGTAGTGCATGCTGAGAATGACATGACGATAATGTTTTTGACTCAACTGCAGAAGCTGCTGCATGTCTGAGTAAAGCAGTACTGGTGAATCAAACGTGACACGATAGGCGTGACCGTCTGTTTCACAGAACACGTTCATCTCTTTCCCAATACTGGTCGCCAAAGACATCACGTGTTTTTCACGCAATGGATCAATCGGTGGGTTGGTGACCTGTGCAAACTTTTGACGGAAGTAATCAGTGACCAAGCGTTCTTTTGAAGAGAGCACAGCCATTGGCGTGTCGTCGCCCATTGAGCCTACTGCTTCTTGCCCCATATCACCAAGCACACGCAGCACTTGGTCGGACTCTTCGTTGCTCATCGCAAACTGTTTTTGGTAGGTCTTGAGCGTGTCATCGTCAAAGCTGCGCTTACCGACTTGCTCATCGGGCAGATCGGAAAACGGTGTGAGTTTGTGAACGTTCTTTTCCATCCACTCTTTATAAGGATGGCGACCTTTAAGGTCATTGTCGATCTCGTTAGATTGCCACAATTTACCGCGGCGCGTATCTATGACGAGTAATTCACCTGGGCCGACACGCCCTTTCTCTGCCACTTCATCTGGCGCGTAGTTCCAGATACCGACCTCAGATGCCAAGGTGATCAGGTTGTCTTTGGTGATGACATAACGCGCAGGACGCAGGCCATTTCTATCGAGGTTACACGCAGCGTAACGACCATCAGAAAGTACGATACCTGCAGGGCCATCCCACGGTTCCATGTGCTTGGAGTTGAAGTCGTAGAATGCACGTAGATCTGGGTCCATATCTGGGTGGTTTTGCCAAGCGGGCGGCACAAGCATGCGCATCGCTCGGAACACATCCATACCACCGGCAAGGAACAGGTCGAGCATGTTATCTAGGCTTGATGAATCTGAGCCTGTCTCATTCACAAAGGGTGCGGCGGTTTGTAAATCTGGCAGCAACGGCGAAGAGAATTTATAGGCACGAGCCTTAGCCCATTGTCGGTTACCTTCAATGGTATTGATCTCACCATTGTGCGCTAAATAGCGGAATGGTTGAGCCAGTGGCCAACGTGGCTGAGTATTGGTTGAGAAACGCTGGTGGAACAGACATATCGCCGATTCCATGCGTAAGTCTGCAAGATCGAGGTAAAATCGCGGAAGATCGGCCGGCATACACAGACCTTTGTAAACCATGACTTGTGTCGAAAGGCTACAAATATAGAAATCTTTGTCTTCGGTGATCTGTTTTTCAATTCTGCGACGAGCGATATAAAGGCGTCGTTCAATATCGCGTTCACGCCAACCCGCGGGGGCCGAGATAAACACTTGCTGAATATTGGGAACTGAATCTTTGGCAATCGGACCTAATACGTCGGTGTTGGTCGGTACTGCGCGCCAACCTGCAACCGTTAAGGTCTCTTGAGCGAGCTCTTTATTGACGATGTCTTGCGCGGATTGCGCTTTGATTGGATCTTGGCTGAAGAAAATCATGCCGACAGCGTATTGCTTGCCGAGCTTGAAGTTATTCTCTTCAGCAATAATTCTGAGATAAGAGTCAGGCTTCTGTAGTAATAAGCCACAGCCATCCCCGGTTTTACCATCCGCAGCGATACCACCACGGTGTGTCATGCGATCTAGGGCTGAAATAGCAGTTCTTACCAACTTATGACTAGGTTGGCCTTCCATTTGCGCTATTAAACCAAATCCACAGTTGTCTTTTTCAAGACTAGGATCATATAGAGCCATTGCAATTCTCCCTTTTGCTTCTCTGTCATCCAGACAGTAAATGACTAACTATTCATATACTTGTTGTTTTTTATAAACTGATAGTTTGCTTTAGCCAGTTAAAACGTTATTGGTTGTGTTAACAAAACCGATTGATTTTATTTTCATCAGCTTTACAACGTATAGCTAATTGTGTTTAAGGTCAAGTTCATGGTTAATTATCATGCATAAACGCGATTAGCCACTTAATAATCTAAAATAGTCGATGGATATCAATGAGATATATAAGGTGAATGTTAACGAGATTTAACATATACAACAGGATGATTTTGAAAACGACAAATGCCAGATAGAAAAAAGGCTAGCATCGAGTGCTAGCCAAATATAAAAGTTAGGAAGGGTATTGCTTTTCCTCTAGGCTAACGTAATTGACGTTAGCCCGAGAAATATTATGCGGAAAGCATGAGTGAATCAGCTTTCGCTTCTAAGTTTGAGTTACCCATTAAGAAGTCATCAATGGCAATTGCACATTCACGACCTTCATTAATACAACGTACAACTAGAGATTGACCAGTACGCATATCACCAGCAGCGAAAACGCCTTTCTGGTTCGTTGCAAAACCTTCAGAAGCGACGTTACCGCGCTCGTCCAGTTTAATGTCTAGTTGAGCAAGCACGCCGGTTGGCTCTGGGTGTAAGAAGCCCATTGCTAGGAATGCCATGTCACAAGGAATAACACGTTCAGAGTTCGCGACTTCATCAAAGCCTGGACGCTCACCTGGTTTCGCATCTTGCCAAACGATGTCAGCAATACGTAGACCCGTCACTTGACCTTGCTCGTTACCGATGAACTCTTTGGTTAAGATGTTCCAGTGACGTTCACAACCTTCTTCGTGAGAAGTGGTGGTTTTCATGATCATTGGGTATTGAGGCCAAGGCATGTTTGCAGGGCGCTTCTCTGGTGGGATCGGCATGATCTCAACCTGAGTAATGCTCGCTGCCTTATGACGGTTTGATGTACCCACACAGTCAGAACCAGTATCACCACCACCGATAACCACAACGTGCTTATCTTTAGCGTGAATCTCTTCTGTTTTAAGATCTAGGTTGTTAGCACGGCGGTTGTTTTGACCAAGGAATTCCATGGCAAAGTGAACGCCTTTCAACTCACGACCAGGGATTGGCAAGTCACGTGGAACCGTAGAACCACCCGTTAGCAATACCACATCAAACTCTTGGCGTAGCTGCTGAGCGTTAACATCAACACCGATGTGTTGGTTAACTTTAAACTCAACGCCCGCTTCAGCCATTAGGTTGATCTTACGATCAATCACGTCCATACCCAGTTTGAAGTCTGGGATACCGAAGCGAAGTAGACCACCGACTTTCTCGTCACGTTCAAATACCGTTACCGAGTGACCAGCGCTGTTTAGCTGCTCCGCTGCGGCTAAGCCAGCAGGACCTGAACCGATAACTGCGACAGTTTTACCTGTGCGAGAGCGTGGTGTTTTAGGTTTTGCGTACCCTTCACGGTACGCAGTTTCGACAATCGTTTTCTCGATATTACAGATAGTGATTGGGTCTTGGTTGATACCAAGAACACAGGCACTTTCACAAGGAGCAGGACAAACACGACCGGTAAACTCAGGGAAGTTGTTGGTAGAGCTTAGGATGTTCCAAGCCTCTTCCCAGCTGTCACGGTAAACCGCATCATTGAATTCTGGGATGATGTTACCAATCGGACAGCCGTTGTGACAGAAAGGTACGCCACAGTCCATACAACGAGAGGCTTGAGTATTGATCTTTTCACCAAACTCTTCGTTAAGTACGAACTCTTTGTTGTCTTCAATTCGAACTGACGGGTCGAGCTTCTTTGGAAGCTCACGACCGTGTTCTAAAAATCCAGTAGGCTTACCCATTATACTGCCTCCACTTCTTCCGTTTGTGCCTGTTGTGCTTCAGCTTTACGCTTTTCAAGAACAGCTTTGTAGTCGCGTGGCATTACTTTAACTAGCGATGCAACACTTGCTTCAAAGTTGTCTAGGAAAGATTGAGCAACTTCACTTCCTGTGAATTCAACATGCTTAGTTAGCATATCTAGTAGAAGATCTTTATCTTCTTGTTCAATTGGATCTAGGTCTACAAGTTCAGGGTTGAGCTTGGTTTCGAAGTCACCCGCTTTGTCCCAAACATAAGCAACACCGCCACTCATGCCCGCAGCAAAGTTACGACCTGTTGAACCAAGGATAATGGCAACACCACCAGTCATGTATTCACAACCGTGGTCACCAACGCCCTCAACAACAACCTTCGCACCTGAGTTACGAACACAGAAACGTTCGCCTGCCATACCGCGAATGAAAGATTCACCTGAGGTCGCACCGTAGAAACATACGTTACCAACCACGATGTTATCTTCAGCAACGATAGAAGATTTCGCATCTGGGTACAGTACCAAAGTACCGCCAGACAGACCTTTACCCCAGTAATCGTTCGCGTCGCCTTCTACTTCGAACTTAACGCCTTTCGCAAGGAACGCACCGAAAGATTGGCCAGCACTACCGTGGAACTTAACGTTCATTGGTTGTGGTAAACCTTGGTCTTTGTAAACCTTCGAGATTTCGTTCGACAGCATGGTACCCGCAGAGCGGTCCGTGTTGATGATAGGGAAGCTCGCATTCACGGCTTCGCCTTTCTCAAGCGCTGGAATCGCAGCTTGAATCAACTTGCGGTCTAGAACGTCTTCTAGGTTGTGGTTTTGTTGCGTCTGGTTGTAGATACCATCTTCTTCACGAGCCTGCTCAATGTGCAGTACAGGTGTTAGATCTAGGTTCTTGTACTTCCAGTGGCCGATGTCATCACGAACTTTAAGTTTGTGCGATTGACCAACCATCTCATCGATAGAGCGGAAGCCAAGTTCAGCCATTACTTCACGCAGACCTTCAGCCATGTATTGGAAGAAAGTGACTACGTCTTCTACGCGGCCGTCGAAACGCTCACGCAGAGTTTTGTTTTGTGTTGCGATACCAACAGGACAGGTATTCTTGTGACACTTACGCATCATGATACAGCCTTCAACAACCAATGCTGCTGTTGCTACGCCCCATTCTTCAGCGCCAAGTAACGTTGCTACTGCAAGGTCACGTGGTGTTTTCATCTGACCATCAGACTGAACAACGATACGGTTACGTAGGCCGTTTTTCAGTAGTGTTTGGTGCGTTTCCGCTAGACCCAGCTCCCAAGGCAGACCTGTGTGACGGATAGAAGACATCGGAGATGCACCCGTACCACCATCAAAACCTGCGATAAGTACCACGTCAGCTTTCGCTTTCGCTACACCAGATGCAATCGTACCTACGCCAGCTTCTGATACTAGCTTCACGTTTACACGGCCATTACGGTTCGCGTTTTTCAGATCGTAGATCAGCTGAGCCAAATCTTCGATTGAGTAGATATCGTGGTGTGGCGGTGGCGAGATAAGACCTACGCCCGGAGTCGAGTGACGCGTTGCGCCGATCCAGTCATCAACCTTATCACCAGGTAGTTGACCACCTTCGCCCGGTTTCGCACCTTGAGCCATCTTGATTTGTAGCTCATCAGCGTTAGATAGGTAGTAAGACGTTACACCAAAGCGACCAGAAGCCACCTGTTTGATTGCTGAACGTTCCCAGTCGCCGTTTTCTTTACGTTCGAAACGTGCTGGATCTTCACCACCTTCACCTGAGTTTGATTTCGCGCCAATGCGGTTCATCGCAACAGCCAGTGTTGAGTGAGCCTCATGCGAGATTGAACCAAAGCTCATTGCGCCGGTTGCGAAACGCTTAAGAATGTTCTCGATTGGTTCTACTTCTGCTAGAGGAATAGAGCCTGCAGGGTTCTTGATGAAGTCCAGTTGGCTACGTAGCGTTGCTGCGTTGTCGCCTTGGTCATCAACTGCTTTTGCGTACTTCTTGAACTGACCGTAATCTTTGTTACGCGTCGATTCTTGAAGTAGAGAAATCGTTTCTGGGTTGAATAAGTGTTTCTCACCACGTTGTTTCCACTGGTAAACACCACCAACATCAAGGATCTGAGCTGGAATTTCACGAGCTGGGTAACCAACACGGTGACGAACCAATACTTCTCGCGCGATATCGTCGATCGTTAGACCTTGGATACGAGAAACAGTACCGGTGAAGTATTTTTCAACCACTGATTTGCTAACACCAAGTGCTTCAAAGATTTGTGCACCGTGGTAAGACTGCAGCGTAGAGATCCCCATCTTAGAGAAGATCTTAAGTAGACCGCCGTTAACACCTTTACGGTAGTTATCGAATAACTCACGTGGGTGTACGTTTGGATCTAGCTTCTTAGTGCGTTGCAGTTCAACAATCGTTTCAATAACTAGGTATGGGTTAACTGCGTTTGCACCATAACCGATAAGCGTTGCAAAGTGGTGTGTCTCACGAGCGTCGCCCGTTTCAACAACGATGTCACACTTAGCACGTAGACCTTTACGGATTAGGTGGTGGTGAACCGCGCCAACCGCCAGCATTGCTGGAATAGCGGCATGGTTAGAGTTAACCGCACGGTCTGTCAGTAGGATGATAGAGTAGCCATCAATCACTGCGTCTTCTGCGTATTGGCAGATACGCTTAAGTGCGCGCTCTAACTTACCTTGGTCGCCATTTGCTTGGAATACGATATCCAGCGTCTTCGCCTGAAGGTGCTCGTTATCGATTGCACGCAGTTTTTCTAACTCAGAGTTAGACAGTACTGGAGACTCAAGTTCTACTTTTTGACAGTGCTCAGGTGTTTCAGCAAGTAAGTTCTGGTCTTTACCTAGGTAAGTGTTCAGAGACATAACCATGCGCTCACGAATCGGGTCGATCGGCGGGTTAGTTACTTGTGCAAACAACTGTTTGAAGTAGTTTGAAAGGTGCTGCGATTGGTGAGAAAGAATCGCTAGCGGCCAGTCAGCACCCATTGCAGAAAGTGGCTCGTAGCCTGTTTTCGCAAGAGGTAGAATGATTTCGTTTACTTCTTCAGAACTCACGCCAAACGATTGTTGTTTGTGTAGTAGTTTCTCTGGAGAAGGTTGGCTAAATTCGTTGCTCGCATCCGGTAGCTTTTTCAGGCTCAGAAGGTTCTCTTCAACCCACTTTTCGTAAGGTTGTGCTTTAGCAATGCTGTCTTTCACTTCTTGATCAGAAATGATGCGGCCTTGCTCAAGGTCAGCAACGAAGATACGACCTGGTTGTAGACGACCACGGTACTCAACGTTTTCAGGTGCAATCTCAACAACACCAGACTCAGACGCCATTACTAGGAAGTCGTCTTTAGTTACTGTGTAGCGAGAAGGACGCAGACCGTTACGGTCAAGTGTTGCACCTACTTGAACACCATCGGTGAAACATACTGATGCTGGGCCATCCCATGGTTCCATTACGTTCGCGTGGTACTGGTAGAACGCACGACGAGTTGGATCCATGTTTTTGTTTTCTTGCCATGCTTCCGGGATCATCATCATCAACGCGTGTGGCAGAGTACGACCTGAAAGAACAAGTAGCTCAAGCGCCATATCGAAGTTTGACGAATCCGAACTACCTTCCTGACAGATAGGAAGCAGCATGTCGATTTCAGCTTGTGTAAACAGATCCGATTCTAGGATTGCTTCACGTGCTTTCATCCAGTTCAGGTTGCCGCGAACCGTATTGATTTCGCCATTGTGCGCGATGTAACGGAAAGGCTGAGCTAGACGCCAACGAGGGAATGTATTGGTAGAGAAGCGAGAGTGTACTAGTGCTAGAGCTGTCACCATGGTTGGGTTTTGCAGATCTAGGAAGTACTGAGGAACTTGTTCAGTTGTTAGCTGACCTTTGTACACCAATGTCTTGTAAGACATAGAGTTGATGTAGAAGTCATCACCGATATTTGAAACGCTTTCTAGGCATACACGAACCGTGTAGTTACGTAGAACATACAGTTTACGCTCAAGCTCTTCTGGTGTGATACCAGGGCCGCCAGAAATAAATACGTGTTCAAATTGAGGTTCAGTGCTTAGTGGGTCAGCACCAATCATTGAATTGTCCGTTGGAAGTTCACGGTAACCGATAACTTCTAACTCAAGGCGTTGTGCATTGCGTTCTAGAATGTCACGACACTGTGCACGTTTGTGTTCATCTTTAGGGAAAAGTACAACACCAACACCATATTTTTCAAAAGATGGCAGCTTAATTCCAAGCTTTACGGCTTCTTCTAGTAAGAATTCGTGCGGCTTCTGTAGCAGGATACCTGCACCATCACCAGAACACGGATCGCAGCCTTGGCCGCCACGGTGTTCCATACGTGCAAGCATATCGAGTGCTTGAGTTACTACATCATGAGATTTGCGATTCTTTAGATGCGCAACAAAACCGATACCACAAGCGTCATGCTCCAATTCAGGAGTATACAGACCCTGTGAGTTCTGCTCTTGATCTACCATAGATACATCCTTCCAGTTAAATCTAGGCGCAACTTATTTGTATAAAGTCAGCCTTGTCCTTTTATATTTATGGGTCTAAACCTGCCTATGCTGGCGGTTTGAATCCTTTCCGTATCTCGCAGGAAAAGTATTGCGAGAAAAACAATCCTTAGTGATACCTGTTTATTTTTAACCACAAACTAGTGGTTTATATAGGTGGGAGTTAGATATCACCGACTTATTAGCAAGTTTTCGTTGTAAGTAAATACTCAAAAATAGCCAATATGTGTAAGTATCCTACAATTTTGTCTAGGCGAATTGCAATGAAAGTTGACCCATGTAGACCATTTTTTTCGTTTTATTTTGAATTTAATGCCTAACAAATGTGCAACATTAGGCGAATAGAGCCGATTTTTTGCATGTTTATTGATATTTGTTAGGTTGCTCGCAAAAAGCCTTGAGTAAACTAATTGGTCGAATTTTGCAGGGATGTAATTTTTTTTCAAAAAAGACTGATATTCATTCTTATTTACTTGAGTGCTTTGAAAATATGCAATTACACGAGTTGGTCAATACTATCGGCCAAGACCTTCAACGCCGTTATGGCGAGAAGGTTCACAAGCTGACGCTTCATGGTGGTTTCAGCTGCCCAAACCGAGACGGGACAATTGGCCGTGGAGGTTGCACGTTTTGTAACGTGGCTTCCTTTGCCGATGAACAAACTCAAATTCAAAGTATTGCTGACCAGCTAAAAGATCGTGCGGGTGAGATTGCTCGTGCCAAGAAGTACCTGGCTTACTTTCAGGCGTACACCAGCACTTATGCTGAGGTGCAAGTGCTCAAGAATATGTATGAAGAGGCGCTAAAAGCACCCGGTGCAGAGATCGTCGGCCTTTGTGTTGGTACGCGACCAGACTGTGTGCCTGATGCGGTGTTGGATCTGTTAGCGGGCTACGTTAAACAAGGCTATGAGATTTGGCTCGAGCTTGGCCTGCAAACCGCCAATGATAAAACCCTCAAGCGAATTAACCGCGGCCACGATTTTGCAGTGTATGAAACGATCACCCAACGCGCACGCGCTTTAGGTATCAAGGTGTGTACTCATCTGATTGTTGGCCTACCAAAAGAAACCAAAGCGGATAACCTTGAAACCTTAGACAAGGTATTAGCCGTTGGCACCGATGGTATTAAGCTGCACGGCCTTCATATAGTAGAGGGCAGTACCATGGCTAAGGCGTGGAAGACCGGAAAGCTAGAAGCCCCAAGCCTTGAAGAGTACATCGATATCGCGAGTGAGATCATTCAACGCACGCCTGCGGACGTGGTTTATCACCGTGTTTCTTCAGCGGCGAGACGCCCAACCTTACTTTCTCCTTTATGGTGTGAGAACCGCTGGTTAGCGATGACTGAAATAGGTCGTTCGTTGGATAAAACCGGTGCTCAAGGCATCAAAACGGGCTCTGCATTCGAGTACACGTTGCCTGTTTTAAACGCGGCCAATTAATAGAAATGGGTGACTGTAGGTAACAGCAGATAAAACCAATAAATAGTGGTAACATTTCCCTAGCAGATTTTATGGTATAGATTGAGAGTAAATGGAACTGGTAATGACTTGGTTGTGGGACAGGGCGTATGGCTACGGTATTTATATCGTTGTTGTATTGCTGATTGCTCTCATCTGCTGGCATCTCTATTCTCGTTATCAGTCGCATATCGAAACGCTTCTACTTGCTACCCCGTCGCCACTCTACTTTGTTGATGTTCGAAGTGGCGAAATACTCTATGCCAATCGCCAAGCCATGCAGTTGCTTGGTATCCGCCAAATCGGTGTTAATTTTCGCTTTCCTACTGTGGAAAGCGAGAACAGCTTTCGTCACTACTTAACCAACCACATCAACTCTCGAGCCTTCGAGCAGGTCTCCCTGTGGGCGCTTTCTGAATTTGAGTCGTTCAAGATCAACTTGATCGGTCGTAAGATCCATTTTAGAAATAAGCAGGCTTGGATGATTCACGCCTCACCTTATAAAAACACTAACGAAGAACTGTCCCAAGAAGTTCGAGAACTGAATGTTGCTCGTACCGCTTTGGATTCTTTGTCTGAGCTGATCTACGTGAAAGATCAGAAAGGTCAGTTAGTGACGAGTAATCGCTCGTTTAAAAAGTTTTGGCATGGTCGTGCTGAAGAGGGCACCCTGAGTGTTTCTGGTGGAGTATTAAAAGGTCGTGTAAGTGAACGCTCTTGGACTACAGATCAAGATGGAAAAAGCTGCTTGCTTGAAACCTACCAAAGTGTGCTGCTTTCCCAAGATGGAGAAACCATCGGCACGCTCTCTATTAGTCATGATGTGACCGATTGGCATGACATGCAGCAGAAACTGCGTGGCGAGATGGAGAAGCGAAAAGATACCGAAGTGGCACTTGCGCAGCGTGACACCATCTTGCAAAACCTCCTGGAGGCCAGCCCAGACTCGATTGGTATCTTTAATGAAAACATGGTTTATCAAGCGTGTAATAAACCATTTGTGGCTGCGCTGGGTATCTCTGAAGTCAGTGACTTGATCGGTAAACGTTTACAAGATGTGGTGCCACATAGCATCTATACGCGAATATCAGAAACCGATCATCAAGTGCTTCATCAAAGTAAATCACTGCGTTATATCGACAAAGTGGTCTCAAGTGATGGAACATTTACTTGGTATGATGTAGTCAAATCACCGTTTAGAGATCCAGCATCGAGCACTAATGGTGTGTTGATCATGGCGCGTGATATTACAGAGCGTTATCTAGCAGAACAAAAGCTTGAAGAAGCCAACCTTGAACTTGAACGCCTCAGCTTTATGGATAGCCTGACTAAAGTGTCTAACCGACGTCGTTTCGATGAACAGCTCTCTACACTGTGGCATTATCATGTGCGTGAGAAGCTGCCACTGACGATCATGCTATGTGATATCGACTTCTTTAAAGGCTACAACGACTTTTACGGACACCAACAAGGCGATGATGCTTTGATTCAGGTTTCTCAGGCATTTAAGCAGGTGTTGAATCGTTCATCTGATTGTGTGGCTCGTTATGGTGGTGAAGAGTTCGGCTTTATTCTGCCAAATACAACGACCGAAGGTGCTCAGCTGGTGGCGCAGCGTATTCATGATGAAGTCCTAAAATTGGAACTTGCGCATGAGAAGTCGACAGTCTCTGAATTCATCACGGTGAGTATTGGTATTATCTCTTACATTCCTACACCTGATGATGAAATGGAATCGGCTGTTGCCTTGGCTGATAGTGCGTTGTATCAAGCGAAATCAGACGGTCGCAACCGTTCAATGGTGCATCCATACTCAATTCGCTAACGCTATAAAATTGGCAATTTGATTATCCCCGGCTATTTTTGCTTAGTTAGTATTTGTATTGGTTAATTAACCTTCGAAATTACCGCTGAACACTTGCTGCGTGTGATGTAGCTAGCTTACCTCCCATCTTCAAACAGGGTAGAATGTTGCTAGTCTTATCGCATGGAGCGCTAAATGAAACCCATGAAAAATCTTGCCCAGTATTACGTGGATCTACTCGTAAAACTGGGGATTGTCCGCTTTTCTATCTTACTCGCCCTAGCGCTTGTTGCCCTCGCTGTTGTTGTGCAAGTCGGTATCACCCTTGCACTCAAAGGCAATGTTGATGACATCGACATTGTCCGTTCAGTTTTCTTCGGTTTAGTGATCACGCCTTGGGCGGTTTATTTTCTGTCAGTGGTCGTGGACCAGTTGGAAGAATCACGTCAAAGGTTAGCGAAATTGGTCTCTAAACTTGGCGACATGCGTGAGCGAGACCAAGAACTCAACAATAAAATGCAGCTCAATATCGAGAAGCTTAATCAAGAAATTGAAGAGCGTGAAAAAGCGGAAGAAGCGCGCGCAGAAGCAATGCAAGATCTCGAAAACGAGGTGTTCCAGCGCGAGCGTACTCAGCTTGAACTCGCAGAACGTACTGCACTGTTACGCTCGTTTATCGATGCCTCGCCTGACCTTATTTACTACCGTAATGAAGATGGTGTGTTCTCTGGTTGTAACCGTGCGGTTGAAGAGCTCACTGGTAAAACAGAAAAAGAGCTAGTTGGTTTAACTCCTTGGGATGTTTACAGTAAAGAGGTCGCTCAGCAAGTTGTTGAAACCGATAAGAAAGTATTTGCTGACAACCAAGCACTGACTTATGACCAATGGCTTGAATACCCAGATGGCCGCAAGAGTTACTTCGAACTGCGTAAAGTGCCTTTCTACAGCAAAGATGGTCGTCACTTGGGCTTGGTTGGTTTTGGCCGCGATATTACTGAGCGTAAAGAGCATCAAGAGTCGTTAGAAAAAGCCAGCCGCGATAAGACCACCTTTATCTCAACTATTAGCCACGAGTTAAGAACGCCGCTCAACGGCATCATTGGCTTGAGCCGCATGCTGCTTGATAGCCAACTGACCACCGAACAGCGCAAGCAGATGCAAACCATCAAGGTGAGCGCGGTGACACTGGGTAATATCTTCAACGATATTATTGATATGGATAAGTTCGACCGCCGTAAGCTTGAACTCTTCCCTACGCCTATTAACTTTGAAGATTTCGTTGTCGAGATCGAAAGTATCTCTGCGTTGATGGCTGAGCAGAAAGGGTTAAGGTTCGATCTAGAAAGATTGTCTGATCTTCCAGCTGCTGTTGAGGTGGATGGTACTCGTCTTAGACAGGTACTGTGGAACCTTGTTAGTAACGCGATGAAGTTCACCAAAGATGGTGGAGTGGTGATGACAGTCAGCGCCGACATTGATGGTGACTTTGCCAACATTACGATGGAAGTGGAAGATACTGGTATTGGTATCCCTGAAAGTGAAATCGAGAAGATCTTCGCGATGTACTATCAGGTGAAATCGGGCACGGACAACTTGCACGCTGTCGGCACGGGTATTGGTCTCGCTGTCTCTCAACAGCTAATTAATATGATGGATGGCCACATTGAAGTCATCAGTGAAGAGGGCTTTGGCAGTACCTTTACGGTTTCGATTCGAGTTCCAGTGAATCACGATACTCAGGCTCTGATCAAAACGCCAAGAAAACAGTCGAATCTTAAGATCTTTATGGTCGAAGACATTGAACTCAATATCACAGTGGCTCGCTCTCTACTTGAAAGCCTTGGCCATGAAGTGACAGTCGTGATGACGGGTAAAGAGGCGCAAATTGCTTTCAATCCTGAAGACTATGATTTGGTGTTGTTGGATATCCAACTGCCAGATATGACGGGTTTCGATATTGCTCAATACTACCGCGAGAAATACAGCCAGCTACCGCCTTTGGTGGCGTTAACTGCGAACGTATTAAACAACAAGCAAGAGTACTTCCAGAAAGGCATGGACGAAGCGATCAGTAAACCTTTGTCGGTTCGAGCTATCCAAGATGTCATCAGTGAACTTATCGAAGATGCACCAGAGGTAATTGAGAAGGTAGCGGGCACCGATAAGGTTGAGAGCATTGATAAAGTCGACGCGAGTAAGCCTGTTCTTTCAGAAATTGATACCATTTTGCTTGATATTGATATGCTAGAGTCTTATGTTGATATTGTTGGACCGAAACCGGTTTTGGATAGCATCGCGATGTTCGAAGATATGATGCCGGAGTATATGGAAATATTGAACTCCAACATGGTCGCGAAAGATAAAGCCAGTATCGTTTCTGAGGCACATAAGATTAAAGGTGCTGCAGGTTCTATTGGTCTGAAACGCATCCAACAAGTTGCCCAGAAAGCTCAATCTCCAGATTTGCCTGCGTGGTGGGAGAACATTTCAGATTGGGTTGATGAGATAAATAACGAATACCAGAATGACATTGAAGTTTTAAAGAGTTGGTTAAATCAAAGGTAGAAGAATAATGAAAAAATTAGCATTCGCCGCATGTGTAGTGGCATTAGCGGGTTGTTCTACGCCACAAGTAGAATGGCAGCAAGATAATCAAGTCGAAGTATCTGCGGCAACAGTTACCATGAAAAGCAACCTTTGGCACAACAAGATGCCAACGATTGGCGAGACTCAAGATAAGACCCTACATGGTTCTATCTACCTAGAGTCAGATTCACAACTGCCAGCAACGCTTGCGGTTGAGAGTGTTACGGTTAAACAGGGTGCAGACACCTTGTTGGTAACGGCTGACGATCTTGATTTAAGAACACACAGTGAAACTCAATGGGAAGTCGCGTTTGTATGGCAGCTAGAGATCGACAGCGACAAGCCTGTTGATGTAGCGGTTGAACTTAAAGATGGCGAAACCGTGAAGTGGTTAGTAGAGAAAGACGTTAAGGTGGATACGGTTTACTAAAACCTTATCCAATTAAGAACAATAAAAAAGGGAGAATGCGTTGGCATTCTCCCTTTTTAATAACTATTGATGACGCTTCTATTGTTAATAACACTTACTGGTGAGTAGTGCTAAATGGTAAGAAGCGCGAATCGAATTAGTCTTCTAGGTCACCACAAAAGCGGTAGCCTTCACCGTGAATCGTTGCGATGATTTCTGGCGTACCAGAAACAGATTCAAAGTGCTTACGAATACGACGGATTGTTACGTCTACAGTACGATCGTGTGGCTTAAGCTCACGGCCAGTCATCTTCTTAAGAAGGTCAGCACGTGTTTGGATCTTACCTGGGTTCTCACAGAAGTGAAGTAGAGCACGGAACTCTGAACGAGGTAGCTTGTAGCCTTCGCCATCTGGGCTAACCAGAGAACGACTGTTGATATCTAGTACCCAACCGTTGAACTCATACTTCTCAACGCTACGCTTCTCTTCTTGAACAGAGCTTGTGCTCATTGAACGGTTCAGAAGGTTGCGTGCACGGATAGTCAGTTCACGAGGGTTGAAAGGCTTAGTGATGTAGTCATCAGCGCCGATCTCTAGGCCAAGGATCTTATCAACTTCATTATCACGACCAGTTAAGAACATAAGCGCTACGTTTGCTTGCTCACGTAGTTCACGCGCAAGTAGTAGGCCATTCTTACCTGGAAGGTTGATGTCCATAATTACAAGGTTAACTTGGTTGTCAGATAGCACTTGGTGCATCTCTTCACCGTCGCTAGCCTCAAAAACAGCATATCCCTCTGCTTCAAAAATACTCTTTAGAGTGTTACGAGTTACTTGCTCATCTTCAACGATAAGAATCTGCGGGGTTTGCATTTGGCGGTACCTAAATTTGTGACGAAACTGTGCTAATAGAATAAATTCTAGGCAAAAACATAACATACAGGTAATGTATTTTTGATGATAACTTAAAGTTTTCAAAAAAACACTTACTTCCAGCTATCTGCCTTCCTTGAAGTATTGCCCAATAACGTAGATCCAGTACGCCTTTCAATCATTCTTTTAGTGATTGGAGTGGATTCTATAATGTTAACAGCATGCTAACAACGCGAGAATGTTAATTCCATTCACTTTGTTGATTTACATCAATTGCCGTATCGCAACAAACTTTAATAGTATGGCTACAACTTAACCAATGTTATGGTGACTATTTAGCACCAAAACAAGAATGATTATTCGAGATGCTTCGCACATCTTGCCTGCTAAAGACCGGATTATGAACCAAGGAAGCTGAAAGCTGTCTTAAGAGTCTAGTAGATAAATATGCTCAATCAACTTTTATTGAGTAATAAATTGAGCATAGAACAATGAAAACAAAGGATTAATTTTAATAACATATAAAAGCATAGAGGCTAGCCTGACATAACCGGTAACGCCTTACTCACGGAGGATATATGCACGATATAACACCCGACTTGTGTGATGAGTTTGAAAGCGAAGTCACCCTACTGAACATGCCATTGCAGAACTTCGGCCAACGTGGTGCGTTCTTTGGAAAAATTGTAACAGTTCGTTGTTATCACGATAATTCCAAGGTTCGCGAGGTTTTAGAGACCGACGGCTGTGGCAAAGTGCTTGTCGTTGACGGAAATGGCTCATGCCAGAAGGCGCTGCTTGGCGATCAACTCGCTATTCTCGCGATAGAAAACGGTTGGGAAGGCGTGATTGTAAACGGTGCGGTGCGTGATGTAGGCATGATGTCGCAAATGGACCTTGGCGTTCAGGCGTTAGGTGCATCGCCATTCAAAACAGAGAAACGCGGTGTCGGCCAAGTGAATGTGACACTCTCTATACATAATCAACTGATTCAGCCTGGTGACTATATTTATGCCGATTGGAATGGCGTGTTAATTTCATCTGAGCTGTTAATTGAATCGTAACTGACTCAAATTGAATGCCGTTGATAGATTAGAACGGGGAATGGTTTGTGATGTACTAAACGGGGAATGGTTTGTGATGTACTAAACGGGGAATGGTTTGTGATGTACTAAAAGTTTGGATCTCAATCCGCACTAATCTGTTAATAAAGAACAAGCTAAAGAGACTAAAAGCGAAACCCTAGTCCCACTTCAACACCTTGCTGCCACTCTTCATAATCAAGGGTGGCATGCAAATCTAGGTTATCTGTTAGTTGCACTCGGCTGGAAACCTCTGCGGCTACCGATTTCTCATTGTCTTCGGTCTCGTCTTTATAGGTGTGTAGAGAACTGTTAAAAGAGACTCTTTCTGAGAACTGATAACTGACACCACTCAAGAATCCACTTTCCTGTTTCAGTGCCGCACTATTGATACGTGTACCGACGTAAAGATCTACATCTGAAAACAAGCTATAAGAGTAGCCACTGTCTATCTTCCAAGTATCGAAGCTTTCACTCGACGCGTTTTGTGTGGAGATAAAGAATTTATGAGAAGAACTATCGATCTGGCTGGGTAGTAGAGGCAAGCTATTCGCTGAACAAACAACAGGCATAGCAAAAGCCAAAAGAATAAGTAATCTCTTCATTTCCCACTCCTGATGTCATTATTATTGTTCTTCGAACGTTATCGTTCAATTAAAGCACAGAACTTGTACGTTCGCTGCACAATCGATATAGCATTTTGTTATGACTATATATGCAATTGATCACTCTTGCCTGTTCAATGAGTAAATCCAGTATCTTAAGTGAAGGTTTATACAGGGTGTTTTATCCCTTAAATGACGGTTTGCTCTGAAAAACGGTGCGAATGTAAAAAAAACGCAACTTTTCATTGACGTCCAGTGGTAAAAATTGATACACGTAGAGTAAAGCACAAGCAGAGAATTTGATATGCAGCACGTAAGCCACCTAGTAATGACCACAACCATTATTATTACCGACATTAACATTGTTGGGGCAGGCTGCTAAGTAACGGATTTTAAAAAAAAAGGCCTGTATCCAACAAGATACAGGCCTTTTTTTGTACCATTTTTATGACTTATGGAGAAAGGGATGCGCGTTTTAAAGTTTGGAGGTTCATCATTAGCTGATGCAGATCGTTTTTTACGAGCGGCTGATATCATCGCTAATAATGCCCAGCAAGAAGAGCTAGCCGTTGTACTATCGGCTCCAGGAAAAACAACCAATAAGTTGGTCGCTGTTATTGAAGCTGCACTGAAAAATGGTGAAGCTGACGCACAGATTACAGAGATCGAATCTTCATTTAACACACTGTTTGCAGAGATCAAAGCGGTCGTGCCTTCTATCGATGGTGCCGCGTTTCAAGAGCAGGTGGATACCTCTCTTGCTCAGCTAAAGCAGTTCGTGAATGGCATCAACCTACTTGGTATGTGCCCGAACCACGTTAATGCTCGCATCATCAGTAAAGGTGAGCGAATCTCTATCCAGTTAATGAAAGCGGTACTGGAAGCGAAAGGCCAACCAGCAAGCCTGATTGACCCTGTCCAATACCTATACGCTAAAGGCGATCACCTTGAAGCTATGGTCGATGTGGATGTCTCTACTCAGAACTTCCAACAATCTCCACTTCCTAAAGGTCACGTTAACATCATGCCTGGCTTTACTGCGGGTAATGAAAAAGGTGAGCTAGTCACACTAGGTCGTAATGGTTCTGACTACTCAGCGGCTGTGTTAGCGGCGTGTCTACGTGCTGATTGCTGTGAAATCTGGACTGATGTCGATGGCGTTTACAACTGTGACCCACGCTTAGTTGATGATGCTCGTCTGCTCAAGTCTCTTAGCTACCAAGAGGCGATGGAGCTTTCTTACTTTGGTGCTTCGGTTCTACACCCGAAAACCATTGCTCCTATTGCGCAATTCCACATTCCTTGTCTGATCAAAAACAGCTTCAACCCACAAGGCGCAGGTACTTTGATTGGCCAAGACACTGGCGAAGATAACCTAGCAATCAAAGGTATTACGACGCTAAGTGACCTAACCATGGTTAACGTATCAGGCCCAGGCATGAAGGGCATGGTAGGTATGGCGAGTCGTGTATTCGGCGCGATGTCTTCTGCTGGCGTTTCTATTGTCCTTATTACTCAATCTTCTTCTGAGTACAGCATCAGCTTCTGTATTGAATCGGCTGATAAGGTGAAAGCGAAACAAGTGTTGTCAGACGCGTTTGAACTTGAACTTAAAGATGGCCTGTTAGAGCCGGTTGAGTTCATGGATGACGTTGCGATTGTAACGCTGGTGGGTGACGGTATGCGCACTTCACGTGGCGTAGCATCTCAGTTCTTCTCTTCTTTAGCTGAAGTGAACGTCAACATTGTTGCTATTGCTCAAGGTTCTTCAGAGCGCGCTATTTCAGCGGTTATCCCTGAAGACAAAATCTCTGAAGCAATCAAAGCGTGTCACGAGAACCTATTTAACTCTAAGCACTTCCTAGATGTATTCGTTGTGGGTGTCGGCGGTGTTGGTGGCGAGCTTGTTGACCAGATCCAACGTCAGCAAGGCAAACTGGCTGAAAAAGGCATCGTGATTCGCGTATGTGGTTTAGCAAACAGTAAAGGTTTGTTGCTAGACAGCGATGGTCTACCGTTAGAGCAGTGGCGTGACCGTATGTCGAGTGCGACTGAAGAGTTCAGCCTAGCGCGTTTAGCGGCTTTGGTTCAACGTAACCATATCATCAACCCAGTATTGGTTGATTGTACGTCTAGCGAAGGTATTGCGGCGCAGTACGCTGATTTCCTAGCGGCTGGTTTCCACGTAGTAACACCAAACAAGAAAGCAAACACAGCAAGCATGGCTTACTACCATCAGCTTCGTGAAGTTGCACGCAACTCACGTCGTAAGCTGATGTACGAGACAACAGTAGGTGCAGGTCTACCGGTCATCGAAAACCTACAGAACCTTATCTCTGCAGGTGATGAACTTGAGAAGTTCAACGGCATTCTTTCAGGTTCACTGTCTTACATCTTCGGCAAGCTTGATGAAGGTATGACACTGAGCCAGGCAACCAATATTGCAAAAGATAACGGCTTCACTGAACCGGATCCTCGAGATGATCTATCTGGTATGGATGTGGCGCGTAAGTTGCTTATTCTTGCTCGTGAAGCAGGCATGGCGCTTGAACTTGAAGATGTTGAAGTAGACCAAGCTCTGCCACCGGGTTTTGATGATTCAGGTACGGTTGAAGAGTTCATGGCTCGCCTACCAGAAGCGGATGCTTACTTCAAAGAGCAGTCAGCTATCGCAGCAGAAGAAGGTAAAGTACTTCGTTATGTGGGTGAAATCGCTGAAGGTAAGTGTAAGGTTCGTATCGCTGCTGTTGATGGCGACGACCCAATGTTCAAGATTAAAGATGGCGAGAACGCATTAGCATTCTACAGCCGTTACTACCAACCAATCCCTCTAGTACTGCGTGGCTACGGCGCGGGTACTGAAGTAACAGCTGCTGGCGTATTCTCTGATGTGATGCGTACTCTTGGTTGGAAATTAGGAGTTTAAGAATGAGTTCAAGTGATATGGATGTTGTCGTTTATGCTCCTGCATCAATCGGTAATGTCAGTGTAGGGTTTGATGTGCTGGGGGCCGCTGTGTCTCCAGTGGATGGCACGCTGCTAGGTGACCGAGTTATGGTTAAAGCCGGTGATGAACCATTCTCACTTAAAACTGCAGGCAGCTTTGTTTCTAAGCTGCCAACTGAAGCAAAAGAAAACATCGTTTACGACTGCTGGGTGGTGTTCTCGAGAGAGCTTGATAAAAAAGGCGTTACGCTAAAGCCTTTAGAAATGACACTAGAAAAGAACATGCCTATCGGTTCAGGTTTGGGTTCTAGTGCATGTTCAATCGTCGCGGCACTGGATGCGCTAAACCGTTTTCACGGTCAGCCCCTGAATGAAACTGAACTGCTTGCTCTGATGGGTGAAATGGAAGGCAAGATTTCAGGTGGTATCCACTACGATAACGTTGCGCCATGTTACCTTGGTGGTGTGCAGCTCATGCTTGAAGAGCTAGGCATCATCAGCCAAGAAGTACCGTGTTTTGACGACTGGTACTGGGTAATGGCTTATCCGGGTATTAAGGTTTCAACGGCTGAAGCGAGAGAGATCCTACCATCTCAATATCGTCGTCAGGATATTATTGCTCATGGTCGTCACTTAGCGGGCTTTATCCACGCGTGTCATTCAGGTCAACCTGAACTGGCGGCGAAGATGATCAAAGACGTGATCGCTGAACCATATCGTGAGAAACTGCTTCCAGGGTTTGCTGATGCTCGTAAATACGCGCTGTCAGCTGGGGCACTGGCTACTGGTATTTCTGGTAGTGGTCCAACTCTATTTAGCATTTGCAAAGAACAAGATGTCGCCGAGCGTGTTGCACGCTGGTTAGAACAAAATTACGTACAAAATGAAGAAGGATTCGTTCACGTTTGTCGCCTAGATAAGCAGGGTTCGATCGTTACAGGAAGTGAGTTATGAAACTGTACAACATCAAAGAAAATGATGAACAAGTCTCTTTTGGCCAAGCCGTTCGTCAAGGCTTAGGCCGTAATCAAGGTCTATTTTTCCCATCTGAACTGCCAAAGTTTGATGATATCGATGCGCTGCTAGCAGAGGACTTTGTCCCTCGTAGCTCAAAGATTCTGTCAGCATTGATTGGTGATGAATTACCAAAAGAACAGATCGACCAAATGGTGGATGCAGCGTTCCAATTCCCTGCACCAATCAACCAAGTAAAAGACGGCGTTTACGCGCTTGAGCTTTTCCACGGTCCAACACTGGCGTTTAAAGATTTCGGTGGCCGCTTTATGGCTCAATCTTTAGCAGCTGTTTCTGATGGTGGTCAAATCACTATCTTAACGGCAACATCAGGTGATACTGGTGCGGCGGTTGCGCATGCTTTCTACGGCATGGAAGACATCAATGTTGTGATTCTTTACCCGAAAGGCAAGATCAGCCCACTGCAAGAGAAGCTGTTCTGTACGCTTGGCAAGAACATCCACACTGTGGCGATTGATGGTGACTTTGATGCGTGTCAGGCTCTAGTTAAAGACTCATTTGATGACGCTGAACTGCGTAAAGAGATCGGTCTTAATTCGGCAAACTCGATCAACATCAGCCGTTTAATGGCTCAGATCTGTTACTACTTTGAGGCGGCTTCTCAGCTGACTAAAGAGCAACGTGAAAACCTCGTTATCTCTGTACCAAGTGGTAACTTTGGTAACCTAACGGCTGGTCTATTGGCTAAAGCGCTAGGTCTACCTGTTAAGCGTTTTATCGCAGCAACTAACGAAAATGACACTGTTCCTCGTTACCTAGAAACAGGTCAATGGGATCCAAAACCGACTGTTGCGACAACATCGAACGCGATGGACGTAAGCCAACCAAACAACTGGCCTCGTATCGAAGAGCTTTGCCAACTGAAAGGTTGGGGCTTAGATACACTAGGCAAAGGTAAAGTATCTGACGAGCAGAGCGCTGAGTCAGTTCGCGACCTAAAAGCACAAGGTTACCTATGTGAACCACATGGTGCGATTGCTTACCGTCTACTGGAAGAGCAACTGCAAGAGAACGAAACTGGCTTGTTCCTGTGTACAGCACACCCAGCGAAATTCAAAGAAGTGGTTGATGACATCCTAGGTTCTGATATCGAACTGCCTGGCCCGCTAGCAAAACACGCGGCGATGGAATTGTTGTCTGAAGATCTTGATAACGATTTTGAAGCGCTAAAAGCTGTGCTTCGTCGAGTTCAACCGTAACGTCCATTTGTTTTTCGAACAAATAAAAACGGCGCTCAATGAGCGCCGTTTTTGTATTCTAATTTAAGCTCTAAAAATTATAGAGACTCAGTGAACGTACGTGCGATAACGTCACGTTGCTGTTCAGTTGTTAGAGAGTTGAAACGTACAGCGTAACCCGATACACGGATAGTTAGCTGTGGGTAGTTCTCTGGGTGAGCAACTGCATCTTCTAGCGTTTCACGCTTAAGAACGTTAACGTTTAGGTGTTGGCCACCTTCGATGCGTGGTGCTGCTTCGATTGCAACTTCACGGCTTTCGTACTCGCCTAGGTCTGCAGCTGAGATAACTTGGTCAGCTTCGAAACCTGCAGTAGCAACAACACAACGAGCTTCATTCTTCTCGCTATCTAGTAGCCAGATTGAGTTTAGTAGGTCATCGTTTGCTGCTTTAGTAATTTGAATACCTTGGATCATAACTATCTCCTAGTCCACTGAATGTGGTTTGATTATGGTGTTAACTTTCGATTTTTATTGAGCTGGGTAATATATACCTAATATTAGTAAGGTTAACATTGATTTAAGTCAAAAAACAACCAAAAACCACATTTTTACAAAGGTGATTATATTGAGGTAAATCAATAAAACCTTTGAAAACAAAATAATTACAAAATATTTTAAAGTATAAAAAATATTTAACAGTCATATTTGTTGTAAGTTTACTACATTTGTTGTGTTTTTATTGAACTACAACCGATACGACCCTTTATTTATTAAGCATTCTGAAAGTGTAAAGTGATTTAATGACAAACAATAATTCATCCTCAAAACCGGAAACAAATATTAAGTTTATTGGCGCTCATGTCTCGGCTGCTGGTGGAGTTGATCAGGCGCCTATGCGTGCACGTGAAATTGGCGCCAATGCGTTTGCACTGTTTACCAAGAACCAGAGACAGTGGGCGGCAAAACCGCTAGAAGCGAAAACCATTAGTGCCTTTAAAGCTAATTGCAAAATGTTGGGCTTCGGTGCTGAGCACATTCTTCCTCATGACTCCTACCTTATTAACCTAGGAGCACCAGAAGAAGAGAAGCTAGAGAAATCACGCGCGGCTTTTATTGATGAAATGGAGCGTTGTAATCAACTTGGATTAACGCTTTTGAATTTTCATCCTGGGAGTCATTTAAAGAAAATCTCAGAAAGCGAATGTTTGGCGAAGATCGCTGAATCGATCAACCTAGCTCATCAAGCGGTACCTGACGTAATCGCAGTGATCGAGAATACGTCTGGGCAGGGCACTAATCTGGGTTGGAAGTTTGAACATCTAGCAGAGATTATCGAACAGGTAGAAGATAAGTCACGTGTTGGTGTGTGCTTAGACACCTGCCATACGTTTACTGCTGGCTATGACTTACGTACAAAAGAGGCGTGTGAGCATACTTTTGCTGAGTTCGACCGCATCGTGGGTATGCACTATCTAAGAGCAATGCACATCAATGATTCAAAAGCTGAGTTCGCGAGCCGAGTCGATCGACACCATTCTTTAGGAAAAGGCGAAATTGGCTGGGATTGTTTTGAGTATATTGCCTCTGATTCTCGCTTTAATGGTATCCCTCTTATCTTGGAAACCATTGATTCGACGATCTGGAAAGAGGAAATTCAACAACTTAGAATGTTTCATCGCTCAGCAACGCTAGCGAGCGAACAAGCGTAATAATAGAGGGGGAAATTTATTTCCGTCTATTTCTAAAAATTGGCACCTTTCTTTCATAGTATTAAAGTGAATATGTAGTTCACGATGTCTTAGAGGAGGTGCCTTTATGTATTCAATCACCCAAACTTCAACTATTGCTGTCGCACGCCGTTTACCTACACCAAACCGTCACGTGCATAACCACGGCCACCATCGTACACAGCAGAAAAGTGGTTAATCGAGATAAGCACAACTTGAACTGATTATTATGATTCATCAACAAGTGAACCCTACACATCATGTTTATTGATAGCTGTATGAGGTATAACTAGAGCCTTATTTAGGACAGTTAGCCGATACAGCTATTTTTTTGTCTGGCGAAAGCCGCTAGAAACCTTGATGATTGGGAAGTAAAACGATGACCGCACCAAAGACTTGGGAATCCATTATTAATGATGAACGTGATAAAGAGTACTTTCAGAGTGTCCTCGCGTTTGTTGAACAGCAACGTAATAGTGGTAAAACCGTCTACCCGCCACAAGAACAGGTGTTCAGTGCCTTTGATATGACGCCTTTCGAATCCGTGCGAGTGGTTATCTTAGGGCAAGATCCTTATCACGGTGCTAACCAAGCTCACGGCTTAGCATTCTCAGTGCTTCCTGGTGTGAAAATCCCACCTTCTCTACGCAATATGTACAAAGAGCTTGCACAAGATATAGAGGGCTTTGAGATTCCTAGTCATGGTTATCTCGATTCTTGGGCATCGCAAGGGGTGTTGATGTTGAACACAGTCCTTACAGTCGAAGAGGCAAAAGCACACTCACATGCTAAGTGTGGCTGGGAAACCTTTACCGATGCCATTATTGCTGAGCTCAATCAGCGCTCTGAACCGATCATCTTTTTGTTGTGGGGCGCACACGCCCAGAAGAAAGGTCAAGCGATTGATGACGACAAGCATCATGTGTTGGTTGCACCTCACCCATCGCCATTATCGGCACGCCGTGGATTCTTCGGTTGTCAGCATTTCTCTACAACCAACAAGCTGCTTTCTTCTATGGATCAACAACCTATTGACTGGCGTTTACCAACAGAAGTGTAGGTTGGTGGTTTTCTGAGCAGGGTCAAATCATAAATCAGCATATTCGTATACACTTATAAATAGTAGGTGTAATGGAGTGCAATACTATGATGATTGAAAGGATAAGACGAGAGCATGGCTATATGGCTCGTTTACTCGCGATACTCAACAGTAAGTTAGAGTTTCTGAAACAGGAGCGAGAAATAAACTATAGCCTGATCGCAGAGGTGGTTCATTACCTTATGAACCATTCAGACAAAGTGCATCACCCTAAAGAAGACGTCATTTATTGCTACTATCTTAAGCAATATGGCAGCGAGCAAGCGATTGAAGACTTGGAGTTAGAGCATCAATTGCTTTCTGAGAAAACGGCGGACTTTTTAGGTTTGGTCGATATGATCCTTCAAGATGCGGTGGTTCCTCAGCAAGTCTTTATTGAGCAGCTTGAAGCGTTTGTTAAGGCTCAGCGAAAGCACATGGAATATGAAGAGAAGCATGTGCTACCCATGATTGTTGAGGCGTTCACGGTGAAAGATTGGCAAGAAGTGGAGTCTCAATGGCTTCAACCGGAAGATGACCCTGTTTTTGGAGAGACCATCGCCGATCAATATCGCCAACTCGCGGCTCGGGTTCGACAAAATGAACAAGAGTGTGTTTAGCCCGTTGTAATGTTGAGGTGCACCTATTTTAGGTGTCCTCTATATTAGAGGGTTGGTTTCCAAATGGCGCTTTGAGCGGATTAACTACCTCAAAAAATAAAAAAGGCACCTATATAGGTGCCTTTTGCTATCTGATTTCTTATCGTGCTGATTAAAGTTTTATATCGTCAAGGCTAAAATCAAGACCTAGGTTCATCTCTCTCAGCTCTTTCTCAAGCTGCCTACGATCGTTGATGGCTTCAATTTCACGCCACTTACGCTTGAGTGGTTTCGAGCGTGATTTTTGAGTTACACGAGGCATTTCTAGTTCTGATACTTCATCGAATTGAAAGCTATCCATAAGCCATATCTCCTTCCGTGGGACTAGTTCTTACGAACCAATAAATATCATATTTAGGTTCACAATAACTTTGATTTGTTTCTCATTTGTTTCAAATCCATGAAGCTTTTGTTCTATTTTCTTATGCATGCTCACACATTGTGAGAATTATTATGTATAAAAAACAGGCAAACAAACCTAAGTAAACGATTAAATTGGGGGTTATTGAATGTTAATTCATTGTGCGAATGGAATAGCGTTTTGACTACAATGCATTGAAGTGCACATGGTACCGTGCGGTATAGGGATCTCATTGGCCTAGAAAAAAACGAAGATCTTCACTATACCTTGTAAAACCTAGGCTGACGTCATTTTTATAGGATGGCGTTCTTGTTGGGGTAGTGCCGTGGCTGTTGTTGATATTATGTCCCGATAATGTGACTTTTATTGGGCTGCATTGTTGAAAGTTGTGTTAACAAAAGGTGTGTTATTAGTGAAATGTCATTTTAATATGAGTGTATTTGCATATTGATTTTTAGGCCGTCTCGCTGCATTATCCGCCCGTCAAAAAATACACTGATACGTAAAATGGATGCATGAAGCGACATTTACAGTCTCAATCGCCGCAAGAATATAACAAGAGTGCCGACACAACATTGACAGAGGCATAGGCGATTAAGAGGAAGGCTAGGAAGCATGATCGGTGCTTAAACTCAATTACGAGGTTCACGTGACAGACTTAATCAATTTGATGAACGATCTCCTTTGGGGATCTATCTTAGTTTACTTACTGGTTGGTGTGGGTATCTACTTCACTGTACGACTAGGCTTCATTCAATTCCGCCATTTCGGCCACATGTTCTCTGTTCTTAGAAACAGCCGTAAAGCAGACAGTGCTGGTATCTCTTCTTTCCAAGCTCTTTGTACTAGTCTCGCTGCTCGTGTAGGTACGGGTAACATGGCAGGTGTTGCTGTAGCACTAACCGCTGGTGGCCCTGGTGCTATCTTCTGGATGTGGCTAATCGCAATGCTAGGTATGGCAACATCGTTTGCAGAAAGCACACTGGCACAGCTATACAAAACGCGTGATAACGACGGTAACTACCGCGGCGGTCCTGCATACTACATGGAGAAAGGCCTAGGCATGCGTTGGATGGGGGTTCTATTCTCTATCTTCCTCATCATTGCATTTGGTCTTGTATTCAACGCGGTTCAAGCGAACGCGATTGCAAGCGCAATGAATACGGCATTCGACCTTGAGCGTAGCTACGTTGGTGTTGGTATCGTAATCATCTCTGCGTTCGTTATCTTCGGTGGTATCCGTAAGATTGCACGCACAGCAGAAATCATCGTTCCAATCATGGCATTGGCTTACCTAGCGATCGCTATGTACGTGATGTTCGCGAACATCGAGAAAGTGCCTGAAGTACTGGCTCTTATCTTCAAGAGTGCATTCGGTCTGCAAGAAGCAGCAGCGGGTGGCCTAGGTTACGCAATCGCACAAGCGATGATTAACGGCATCAAACGTGGTTTGTTCTCGAACGAAGCGGGTATGGGTTCTGCGCCAAACGCAGCAGCTTCTGCTACGCCTTACCCACCGCACCCAGCATCACAAGGTTACGTGCAAATGCTAGGCGTGTTCATGGATACCATTGTTATCTGTTCAGCAACAGTCGCAATCATCCTGATGTCTGGTGAGTATGTACCACACGGTGAAGTAACGGGTATCGAACTAACGCAACGTGCACTAACAGCACAAGTGGGCGAATGGGGCGGCATTTTTGTAGCGGTAGCGATTTTCTTCTTCGCTTTCACTTCAATCATTGCAAACTACTCGTACGCTGAAACGAACCTTATCTTCCTTGAGCACAACAACAAGAAGGGCCTAGTGCTGTTCCGTATCGTTGTTCTGGGTATGGTTATGTTCGGTTCTCTAGCGACGTTACCAACGGTATGGGCACTGGCTGACGTATCGATGGGCCTAATGGCGATTGTTAACTTGGTGGCGATTATCCTGCTATCAGGTATCGTGATTAAGCTAGCGAAAGACTACAACCGCCAACTAGACGCGGGTAAAGTACCAACATTCGATTCGAATGACTTCCCAGAGCTTAAGTCTCAGCTGGAAGACGGTATTTGGGACAACAACAAGAAGTAATCTTGTTGGAGCGATAAACGGCTCATCCTAAAGTGATTAGAAAGGCTAAGGTTTCGACCTTAGCCTTTTTGTTTGCCTGTCATTTGTCTCATTCTGTCTATCGAAGCTCATTCTCCCTATCGAAGTAATAGGAAGAGTCATAAAGACAAGTTGATGTTTTTTCTATACTCTAGCAGCATCCAGTTAGATAACCGATTAGGGTAAAGTTATGTTAGTTGTCGTTTCTCCAGCCAAAACACTTGATTACGAATCACCATTAGCGACGGAACGCTTTAGTCAGCCTGAGTTTGTTGAACACTCTGCTGAGCTGATTGAAGAGTGCCGCAAACTGACGCCAGTAGATATTTCTGCACTGATGAAAGTCAGCGATAAAATCGCAGGGTTGAACGTAGCGCGCTTTGAGCAGTGGAGCGAGACCTTTACCCAAGACAACGCACGCCAAGCAATCCTAGCCTTTAAAGGCGATGTATACACTGGCCTAGACGCTGAAACGCTATCGGATGAAGATTTTGACTACGCACAAGACCACCTGCGCATGCTTTCTGGGTTATATGGCTTGCTTAAGCCGTTGGATTTGATGCAGCCATACCGCCTAGAGATGGGTACACGCTTAGCCAATGCTCGTGGTACTAACTTGTACCAGTTCTGGGGCAACATCATCACAGACAAGCTGAATGAAGCGTTGAATGCTCAAGGCGACAATGTGTTGATCAACTTGGCGTCTAACGAATACTTTAAAGCCGTGAAGCCGAAGAACTTGGATGGCCAAGTGATTACCCCTGTATTCAAAGACTGCAAGAACGGTCAGTACAAGGTGATCAGTTTCTACGCGAAGAAAGCGCGTGGCATGATGGCTCGCTACATCATCGAGAACAAGATCGACTCGGTTGAGGCGCTGACCCAGTTTGATACGGCGGGCTACTACTTCGTTGAAGAAGAGTCGAACGCGAAAGAGCTTGTCTTTAAGCGCGAAGAGCAAAACTAGTAGTCCTTGGCTAACGAGTAGCTCTCGGTTTTAGCCTGATAACAGACCAGATAGAGAAAAGCCCCATGCAGCGAACTGCATGGGGCTTTTTTATTGAATCGTTGAAGCTGGTAGATTACTTCTTCTTTGCTGCTTTCTTTTTCTTCGCGATTTTTTTCTTCTTCGCGATTTTTTGTTTCTCTACCGCTTTCTTATCTTCTTTCTTCGGCTTCTTCTTCTTAGTCACGGCCGCTTTCTTGTGCGTAGGGCGCATGCCTTCGATGAAGCGTTCTTTGATTGGTTCGTCTGTGTAACGAGCCACACGCTCAATCATTAGTTGATCGTGCGCTTCAATGATAGAAACCGCGTTACCTTTTTTACCAGCACGAGCCGTACGGCCAATACGGTGTAGGTATACGTCAGCAGTACGTGGCATGTCGTAGTTGATTACGTGGCTTACGTCTGGAAGGTCGATACCACGAGCAGCAACGTCAGTCGCTAGTAGTACGTTTACAGAGCCGTCACGGAAACGAGCAATCGCGTTGTTACGACGATCTTGAGGCATTTCACCTTGGATCCACGCACATGGGATTTGCGCGCTTTCAAGTTGAGCTCGTAGATCACCTAGACGATCACGCGTCTTCAAGAATACGATGCTGCGCTCAGCTTGCTCTGTGATGACGTGCTTTAGGATGTTTAGCTTGTGCTCTGCCGTGTCTGCACGGTGGTACCACTGAGTGATCTTCTTACGCTCACGAAGTGATGATTTCGCATCGATCTCCGCTGGGTTTTTAAGTAGATCTTCAGTGAAGCCTTCAATGCCTTTACCTTCTAGTGTTGCTGAGAACAGTAAAGTTTGTTTACGCCAGCGACACTCTGCAGACAGACGGTCAACAACAGGACCAAAGCCCATGTCTAGCATGCGGTCGGCTTCATCTAGAACCAGCCATTCAATCGCACGACAGTCAAAACGCTCGCCTTCAATGTATTCCATCAAACGGCCAGGTGTTGCTACTACGATATCTTGAGTGGTACTTAAGATATCTGCGTGCTCTTGGTACATCACACCGCCCGTGATCGTGAAGATATTTAGGCTGGTGTATTTAGCAAGCTCACGTGCTTGTTCGGTGATCTGCATTGCTAGCTCACGCGTTGGCGTCAGGATAAGCATACGTGCAGGGCCAGATTTCTTACGTGGGAAATCCAGTAGGTATTGCAGTGCTGGCAATACAAATGATGCTGTTTTACCAGTACCTGTTGGCGCAGAAGCCAAAACGTCTCTTCCATCTAACGCTTGTGGGATTGCTTCAGCTTGTATCTGTGTTGGACGTTCGTAGCCCATTTCGTCAATTGCTTTAAGCAGCTCTTGGTTTAGATCGAGTTCTGCAAAGGTTCTGATCACTGTTGTTTCTCCACAAGCAATAAATGTTTCTGCCTCAAAAAGCAGACGATAAAAAAGAGTAGTCGGACATTATAGAAGCATTAGTGATTAGGATCACATGGTATTTGCTACATCTTGAGATAAAAATCTTTAGTGAGCGCAATAAATGCTTCGCTATAACCACCTTGATGGTGAATTGTAAGCGATTCGCGCTGCAAATCTTGCTCGCAAGCAGGATCTTTAGATAACTCGAATAAAATTCGGCTAGCTGGCTTTTTATCTGTTGTTTTTACATCAAGGCGTTTTGCTAGATACCAACCACATTGCTCGGCAAGCTTGATAAAACCTTCCCCCTCAGGCGTCGGTAGGATGAAACTGGCAGTCGCGGCGTCGGTTGTTATCTCGAAACAACGCTGGGCAAGCGCTAAATGATCCAAGCTGTCGGTGTGCCTGGCGGTGGCTCTTTGGCTTTGCTGCGCCTGTTCTCCAGAGTTGAAATAGGGCGGGTTACAGATGATCGCATCAAACCTTTGTGGAAAGTCGGTTGTTAACACGCTGCCGTGATCAAGGGAGATACGATTTTGCCAAGGCGACTGCTCAATATTGACAGTGGCAGCATCAATAGCGTGTTGATCAATATCTATCGCAGAGATTGAAGCATCTTCAAAACGCTGCGCAGCCATCAAAGCCAGCAGACCTGTCCCGGTTCCAATATCGAGTACACATGATCTTTGTGGCAGGCTTACCCAAGCGCCAAGTAATACGCCATCGGTACTGACTGGCATACCGCTTTTCCCGCCGTAAATTGAGAATTGCTTAAAATTGAAGCTTTTAGTTTGCACTGTTTTGTCTTTCATTAATGTTCTGAGTATCGAGATATTTTAAGTGATTAGCTCTAATGTTAACCGCTTGTATGAATCAATGTTCTGCTTGGAAGAATATTGTTGTGCATTATGGTTAGTTTATAATTGTGGCTATTTTTCTATAGCTAGTGGAATCCACTGCTTTTTGTTCTCATATGCAAATTTATATGGTGTTTTTGTGTGGTGACTTGCAGCTAGCCAGTTGTTTCGTCATTATGCGCGACTATTTTATAGATTGATTGGCAGCTTTGAGCTGTAACATTCATGTAAGCACAACATAAATTCATAAATATAATTAAGGATTATCTGTGAAACAGAGTCTAAAACTAACAGATATAATGGCATTGGGCTTTATGCTTTTTGCGTTTTTCTTGGGTGCGGGTAACATCATCTTCCCACCTCTAGCTGGCCAATTAGCCGGTGATCACTTCCTTCCAGCGATGTCTGGTTTTCTGCTGACTGCCGTTGGTCTGCCGTTAATCACTATCGTCGCGGTCGCAGTGGCTGGTGGCTCTTGGGGTCACTTAACTAAAGATCTTCCTAAGAAAGCAGCAACCATCATGGCTGTACTGATCTTTATCATTATCGGTCCTGCATTTGCTGCACCGCGTACTGGCCTTGTTGCCTATGAGATGGCGGTGAAACCGTTCTTCATCGATGCCTCTCAAGCTCACCTAACTCTCTTTTCGATTGCATTTTTTGCAGTAGCGATGTTCTTCTCATGGTCGCAAGGTAAGCTTATTGACGTCATTGGTAAGGTGCTAACACCTGCACTGTTCGTTGGTTTGGTTGTGCTGGCGATTGCTGTATTCGTTAACCCTCAAGGCGATATTCTTGCGGCTCACGGTGAGTACATCACTCAACCACTAACCAAAGGTTTCCTTGAAGGCTACAACACCATGGATACTTTTGCTTCTTTGATGTTTGGTATGCTGATTGTTGATGCGATTCGTAGCAAGGGCATTACTGACCGTGCAGCGACGACTAAGTACCTAATTAGCGCGGGTTGTATTGCCGCAGCGGGTCTGGCGTTTGTTTACATCTCTCTATTTTTCCTAGGCGCAACAAGTGCAACAGTCGCAGCTGGTGCAGACAATGGCGGTGCTATTTTAAGCCTATACGTTCAATCGTTGTTTGGTCCTTCTGGTCAGCTAGTGCTTTCTGTGATCGTACTATTAGCATGTCTAACTACGGCGATTGGCCTTGTGTCAGCATGTTCTGATTACTTCAGCTCGCTAACGCCTCTGTCTTACAAGACTTGGGTAATCATCAATGGTGTAGCTTGTGCAACCGTTGCGAACGTTGGTCTTTCTCAACTGATTTCTCTGTCTGTTCCAGTACTGTTTGCACTGTACCCAGTCGCTATCGCGTTGGTTGCTCTGACATTCTTACGTAGCCGTTTCCCTAATCCAAAAGCGGCTTACCGCGTAGTGGTATTAGTGTCACTGCTGTTTGCTCTTATTGATGGCGCTAAAGTAGCGGGTGTAGACGTGTCTGCACTTAAGATGCTGCCACTGTTTGAGATCGGTATGGGTTGGTTGCTTCCAACAACGGCTGCAATCATCTGTATGTTCTTTGTTGGCAAGTCAACAGAACAAGAGATGGCTGAAGAGACTGTTTAATCTTCCGTTGAGATTAGATTGTCCTTCGAGATGAAATAGAAAAGGCCTCATTACTTCGCAGTAATGAGGCCTTTTTGTATTCTGTGGTCTTTTTATATTCAGCTAGTTACTTGGTTAGCTACTTAGCCGGGAGTACTTCTGTTTGGTTATAGCTTTTCGCTGTACTCAACCAGTACTTGCTCAACCCAGCTTGCGATACGGTCGTCGCTTAGCTCGTATTGTGAATCTTCATCAAGCGCCAAACCAACGAATTGAGATTTGTCTTCGGTTAACGCTTTAGACGCTTCGAACTCGTAGCTGTCATCGTTTGGCCAGAAGCCAACAAACTCTGCACCCGCGGTTTTCAGTTCATCATGCAATAGACCCATCGCATCTAGGAACCATTCGCCGTAGCCTTCTTGGTCACCCAAACCAAACAGAGCCACAACCTTGCCTTTCATAGGCGTGGTTGCGATGTCTTCCCACAGTTCATTCCAATCTTCTTGGATTTCACCGAAGTCCCAAGTCGAGATGCCCAGCAATAAAAGGTCGTAGTCCGCCATCAATGAAAGAGGGCTTTCTTTCACGTTATGGATATCAACTAGGTCTTCACCAATAATGCCGCGAATTTTCTCTGCTGCCATTTCTGTGTAGCAGGTGGTTGAGCCGTAAAATAATCCAATTTTCATAGCAAACGTTCGATTTTAATTTCAGATGGCGAATTCTAACCATAAATCGACTTCGATTGCAGCGATTATCCGCTCAAGTCGTAATTTTTATGGCATTCATATTTGCTCTGGCATACTCTCAAAACAGTTTCCAATATTGTGAGTAACACTATGCAGTCGCCTCAAGGGCAGAGCGCAGACCACGGTCTCGTTGAGCAGTTTTTAGATGCTATGTGGATGGAGCGAGGATTATCGGAGAATACGCTTGTCTCGTACCGTACCGATTTGTCCAAGTTATTAGCGTGGATGGAAAAGAACAATTACCGCCTCGACTTCATTAGCCTTTCAGGTTTACAGGATTATCAAGGCTGGTTAGCCGACGCCGATTTTAAGCAGACCTCTCGTGCCCGTATGTTGTCGGCGATTCGTCGCTTGTTCCAATATTTGCACCGCGAGAAAATCAGAGGCGATGATCCAAGTGCCTTGTTGATCAGCCCGAAGCTGCCGCAACGCTTGCCGAAAGATTTGAGCGAAGAACAGGTTGATGCTTTGCTCGATGCGCCAGATCCGAACGATCCGATTGAGCTTCGCGATAAGGCGATGCTTGAGTTACTCTATGCAACCGGTTTGCGTGTGACAGAACTGGTTAGCTTGACGATGGAAAACATCAGCCTAAGACAGGGCGTGGTGCGTGTTATTGGTAAGGGTGGCAAAGAGCGCTTAGTACCAATGGGCGAAAATGCGGTGGATTGGATAGAGACTTTTATTGAACAGGGTCGTCCACATCTACTTGGCGAAAACAGTTCCGATGTGGTTTTTCCGAGTAAACGCGCCAAGCAAATGACCCGTCAGACGTTCTGGTATCGTATTAAGCACTACTCGGTCGTCGCTGGTATCGACACAGAATTGTTGTCACCACACGTATTGAGACACGCTTTTGCGACGCATTTACTGAACTATGGCGCAGATCTCAGGGTCGTACAGATGTTACTTGGGCATAGTGACTTATCGACAACCCAAATTTATACTCACGTGGCGACTGAAAGGCTCAAGCAAATTCATGCGCAGCATCACCCACGTGCTTAAATCCATTTATTTTTAAGGTGAACTTAATGAGCGTATTACGCCGTCTTCCTCTACTAGCGCTTCCTCTTATGATTACTGCATGTAATGCATCAGAAGCGAAAGTAGAAACAACATCAACAGCCGTAGAAGCTGCTCCAGCTCAAGCTATTGATACAGCTGCGTTAACTAAGCGTTTTGAAAAAATCGGTATTAAGATCGATAAGATTGTTCCTTCGGATATCGATGGTTTGTTAGAAGTTCAAACCAACAGCGGCATTATATTTTCTTCTCCAGAGGGCGATCACTTTCTAGCCGGTACACTTTACTCTTTAGATGAAAACGGTAAGTTCAGTGATGTTTTGGCTGAGCGTCAAGCTCCGCTGAATGCTGAAAAAGTCGCGGCGATGTCGGATACGGTTATTGAATACAAAGCCGATAACGAAAAGTATGTTGTGACGGTATTTACTGACATTACGTGTGGCTACTGTGTTCGTCTGCACAGCCAAATGCAGGGCTACAACGATCTGGGTATTACCGTTCGTTACATGGCTTACCCACGCCAAGGTGCGACAGGGCAAGTTGCCGATCAAATGGCAGCAATCTGGGCTTCAGATGATCCAAAAACAGCGATGCATGACGCTAAAGTAAATCGTCAAATGCCAGCGTCTGGTAAAGATCTAGCAGAGCAAAAGCAGATCATTTCTAAACAGTACCAATTAGGTCGTGAGCTTGGCATCAATGGCACACCGGCTATCGTGCTAGCAAGTGGTGAGTTGGTGAGTGGTTACTTACCGCCAGCACAACTTCTTCAACGTTTAGAGCAATAATCTCGTTTTCTGTATTGCCAATTTATCCCCCATGTTTTTGATTTAAGGAGTGGCCTGATTGATATCGGGCCCATTTTTATATGATAGAGATCCAACGCCGTCCTGAGGTCGACATTTCAGTCTTACCTGCTCACTTACCTGACTTGTTAAAGCGCATTTATGTGAGTCGTGGAATCGACAGTGCCGACCAACTAGAGACAGCAGCGAAAGGCTTGCACTCTTATCAAAAACTGGGCGGCATTGATGCTGCGGTTGAGCTGTTGTTCAAAGCTATTCAGCAGCAAAAATGCATCATCATTGTTGGTGACTTTGATGCCGATGGCGCGACCAGCTCGGCGCTGTCTGTTTTAGCGTTACGTATGCTCGGCAGCTCTAACGTCGACTATCTGGTACCAAACCGTTTTGAAGATGGTTATGGCTTGAGCCCTGAGGTTGTTGAACAGGCAATCGAGCTTGGTGCTGAAGTGATCATGACGGTCGACAACGGTGTATCTTCAATTGAAGGTGTTCGCTTTGCTAAAGAGAAAGGGCTAGAGGTTCTGGTTACCGATCATCACTTGCCGGGCAATGAACTGCCAATGGTCGATGCTATGGTTAACCCAAACCTTGAAAGTTGTGCTTTTCCTTCGAAAGCCCTAGCGGGGGTTGGTGTCGCTTTTTACCTGATGATGGCATTGTGTGTTCACATGCGTAAATTGGGTTGGTTTGCAGAGCGCGGCATGACAGAACCTAAGTTGATGGAACTGATTGACCTTGTGGCGCTGGGTACGGTTGCCGACGTGGTTCCACTCGATGAAAACAACCGAATTTTAGTTCATCAAGGTTTGCAACGTATTCGTGCGGGTAAAGCTCGTCCGGGCATTCAAGCCTTGATCGAAATTGCTAAGCGAGACGCTAAGCGTTTGGTGGCGTCTGACTTTGGCTTTGCTCTTGGTCCTCGTATCAATGCAGCTGGTCGATTAGACGACATGTCTTTTGGTGTTGAGCTGCTAATGAGTAACAACATCCATGCGGCTCGTCGAATGGCGAGTGAGTTAGATGGCTTGAACCAAACACGTAAAGAGATCGAAGAGGGTATGAAGCAAGAAGCGATGGCTTTTTGTGAGCGCCTTGAATTTGGTAAAGACGACCTACCTTCTGGCTTGGCACTATTCCAACGTGATTGGCACCAAGGTGTGATTGGTATTTTGGCTTCGCGTATCAAAGACAAATACCACCGCCCAGTGATTGCGTTTGCAGATGGCGGCGAAGGCAGTATCAAAGGTTCATGTCGTTCAATTCCGGGTCTGCACATGCGTGATGCATTGGACCGAATTGATACTCAAAACCCTGGCTTGATTCTTAAATTTGGTGGCCACGCAATGGCGGCTGGTTTAACCATCATGGAAAAGGACTTTGAACGCTTCAGCAAGCTGTTCAATGATGTGGTGAAGAATGAACTTGGAGAAACAGCACTGAAGGGCATTATCTTGTCTGATGGTGAGCTGTTACCAGAAGAGTTCTCGATGCACACCGCTGAAACGCTGCGTTCAGGTGGCCCGTGGGGACAAGCTTTCCCTGAGCCAATCTTCGATGGTGAGTTTAAAGTGCTGCACCAAAAGCTGGTGGGTGAAAAGCACCTTAAGCTGATGCTTGAGCCGCTCTACAAAGGCCACCCAACCAATGTGATGATTGACGGTATTGCCTTTAACGTCGACCTACGTCGCTGGCCTGATGCATCAGTAAAAACCGTTCATCTTGCATTTAAGCTCGATATCAACGAATTTCGCGGCAACCAATCGTTGCAGCTGATGATTGATCATATCGAAGCCAAATAGTGATTTTGGGCTCAATAATGCTCATCATATAGTGCCAAATTCACCAAGCTCTGTTCAAAAACAGGGCTTGTTTTCCTTCCTGCCCTTACAAAATTTACGTGTTTTTTATGCCTGTCAATTTTATATCCCATTAAGTTGTTGAATCTTGGTTCACCACTCTAAAAAATTCTGTATCTCCGTCACACTTTTGAGTACAATTCTTCGGTTAAATTCTACTCATAAATGATGAGCTAAAATGTTTGAAATCAATCCTATAAAAAACCGTCTGCAGGATGTGTCTGAGCGCACAAATATCCTGAGGGGGTATCTTTGACTATGACGCTAAGAAAGAGCGTCTAGAAGAAGTAAACGCAGAATTAGAACAACCGGATGTATGGAACGAACCTGAGCGTGCTCAAGCGCTAGGTAAAGAACGTTCTGCATTGGAAGCGGTAGTAGAAACGATCGACCAACTTGACCAAGGTGTTGAGGATGTTGATGGCCTATTAGAGCTTGCGGTTGAAGAAGAAGATCAAGAAACGTTCGATGAAATTGAACCAGAACTGGCCGAGCTTGAAGCTAAGCTAGAGAAGCTGGAATTCCGTCGTATGTTCTCTGGTGATCACGATGCATCAGATTGCTACATCGATTTACAGTCAGGTTCGGGCGGTACAGAAGCTCAAGACTGGACTTCAATGATGTTGCGCATGTACTTACGTTGGGCAGATTCGAAAGGCTTCAAGACTGAAGTTATCGAAGTGTCGGATGGTGATGTTGCTGGCCTTAAAGGCGCAACGGTACGTATTTCTGGTGAGTATGCTTACGGTTGGTTACGCACAGAGACTGGTGTTCACCGTCTAGTTCGTAAGTCACCATTTGATTCAAGTGGTCGTCGTCATACTTCATTTGCATCTGCGTTTATCTATCCTGAGATTGATGACAACATTACGATCGACATTAATCCTTCTGACCTACGTATTGACGTATACCGTGCCTCTGGCGCTGGTGGTCAGCACGTAAACACCACGGAATCAGCGGTACGTATTACTCACGTTCCGACTAACACTGTGGTTCAGTGTCAGAATGACCGTTCGCAGCATAAGAACAAAGATCAAGCGATGAAGCAGCTACGTGCTAAGCTTTTTGAACTTGAGATTCAAAAACAAAATGCTGAAAAACAAGCGAGCGAAGAGACGAAATCAGACATCGGTTGGGGCAGTCAAATCCGCTCTTACGTGCTGGATGATTCTCGTATCAAAGATTTACGCACCGGCATCGAAAACCGTAATACTCAAGCGGTTCTTGACGGTGACTTAGACAAGTTTATTGAAGCTAGCCTGAAATCAGGTCTGTAAGCTTTATCAACTATTAAGCTTTACCAATAATATTGGTAAAAATGCCTATATTTGCAAAAATATAGCGGTCCAAATTTTAAAAGCAGGGTACATCTCTAATGACTGATGCTGTTCAAAACGAAAACGCACAAGAAGCTTCTTCACCTGAAGAGAACAAACTAATCGCTGAGCGCCGCAGCAAGCTGGATCACATCCGCCAAAACTGCAAAGCTAACGGTCACCCAAATGACTTCCGTCGTGAGCACCTAGCTGGCGATCTTCAAGCGGAATTCGGTGAGAAGACTAAGGAAGAGCTAGAAGAGCTTAACCACATCGTTGCGATCGCTGGTCGTGTTATGGCGAAGCGTGGTCCATTCCTTGCGATTCAAGAAACTTCTGGTCGTATCCAAGCATACGCAGCGAAAGACGTTCAAAAAGTACTGAAAGAGAAGTACCAAGGCCTAGATATCGGTGACATCATCGGTGTTAAAGGTGCGCTTCACAAATCAGGTAAAGGCGACCTTTACGTGAACATGGAAGAGTTTGAATTGCTGACTAAAGCACTTCGTCCTCTACCAGAGAAGTTCCACGGTCTAACTGACCAAGAGATGCGTTACCGTCAGCGTTACGTTGACCTAATCGTGAACGAAGATTCTCGTAATGCATTCATCGTGCGTTCTAAGCTTGTATCTTCAATCCGTAACTTCATGAGCGCGAAAGGCTACCTAGAAGTTGAAACGCCAATGATGCACGTGATCCCGGGTGGCGCAACTGCACGTCCGTTCATCACTCATCACAATGCACTAGACATCGACATGTACCTACGTGTTGCACCAGAGCTTTACCTTAAGCGTCTAGTGGTGGGTGGTTTTGACCGTGTATTCGAGATCAACCGTAACTTCCGTAACGAAGGTCTATCTCCACGTCACAACCCAGAATTCACAATGATGGAATTCTACCAAGCGTACTCTGACTACAAAGACCTTATGGATCTGACAGAAGAGATGCTAAGCACGGCAGCAATGGACGTTCTTGGTTCTACTTCTATGCCTTACGGTGACGAAACGGTTGAGTTCGGTGGCACTTACGCTCGCATGAGCATGTTCGATGCAATCAAACACTACAACCCTGAGCACGCTGAGATTCAAGCGCTAACAGAAGCAGACCTACAAGACCGTGAAAAGATGGTTGCTATCGCAAAATCTGTACACGTAGACGTAGAAACGTTCTGGACATGTGGTCAGCTTCTAGAAGAGATCTTTGGTGAAACGGCTGAGCCTCAGCTAATTCAACCAACGTTCATCACTGGCTACCCAGCGGACATCTCTCCTCTAGCTCGTCGTAGCGATGACAACCCGTTCTTCACAGACCGTTTTGAGTTCTTCATCGGTGGCCGTGAAGTTGCGAATGGTTTCTCTGAGCTTAACGATGCACAAGACCAAGACGAGCGTTTCAAAGCGCAAGTTAACGCGAAAGACGCGGGTGATGACGAAGCGATGTACTACGATGCAGACTACATTACTGCACTAGAGCACGGCCTACCGCCAACAGCGGGTCAAGGTATCGGTATCGACCGTCTAGCAATGCTATTTACAAACACGCACACAATCCGTGACGTGATCTTGTTCCCGGCAATGCGTCCACAGGCGTAATTCTCGCTTATAGGGCGTAACAGCCTATGTAATTAAAAAGCCACTGAAGAGTGGCTTTTTCTGTTTTGGGGCTTCAAAACCTAGTCTGTACCGCACTCTTGATTCGAAAAATCGTTATTTCTGACATAGTCTTACTATTGAGACATAAAATCTAAGATAGTCTCACTACTATACGTCTCTGCGCTGAATACGCTCTCGCGGCATTTTGTCGAACGATGAAGCAGTGACTCGTATTAGTCTGATTTAAATAAAAATAGAATAAGGAAGAAGGATGGGAACTCAATTTAAGATGGATTCCTTACCAGGTTCTCTTATCGTCGTTGGTGGTGCGTACGAACCCTGGTTATCAGTGTTAGAACAAGTGGGTTGGCAGTGTACCCAGTGTGCAGATTTACGAAAAGCCGATGCCTTGATTGCTGATATTGGCCCATGTATTGGTATTGTCGATCTTAGTCATGATGAGTTCAGTCTCAACGGTATTGCTAACCTTGTGAGCAATAACAAGCAGGTGAGATGGCTCGCCTTTATCCGTGAATCTCAATTAAGCTCTGATACGATCTGCCAGTTTATCGTCAACTTCTGTATCGACTTTTTCACGGCACCAATCCCAGATGCTCAATTGCTGAGTACCATTGGTCACCAACTGGGTATGCTTAAGCTTGAGCAGAAGGTATGGCCAAACTACGGCATCAATAACAACATGGGACTGCTAGGCGATTCTGTGGCCGTGAAGCGCTTGAGAGACCAAGTAAAGCGTATTGGGCCGACTGATGTCAGTATCTTGATTTATGGCGAGAGTGGGGCTGGTAAAGAGACGATTGCACGCTCGATTCATCAAAATTCGTCGCGAGCACAGAAACCATTTTTAACGGTTAACTGTCGTGCCTTGTCTGAAATGAGAATAGAGGCCGAGGTGTTTGGCATATCAGCACAGTCAGCGACTGCGCCTTGTATGTTGGAAGAAGCCGATGGCGGAACCATCTTGCTTAATGATGTTTTAGCGATGCCACGCAATCAACAACTGAACCTGTTGCGCTTTCTACAAGAAGGTAAGATTGAAACTGCGAATGGACCTAAATCTGTCGATGTGCGTATTCTGGCCGCGAACTCCTCTGATATCGAGAAGGCGTTGATCGAGGGCGACTTCAATGAAGAGCTTTATCACTATATCAATGTTCTGCGTATTCATGTTCCAAGCTTAAAAGAACGTGTGAGCGATATTTCAGTACTGGCGAATCATTTTCTGCGTGAGTACTCGAAAGAGTTTAATGCTCAAGCGAAGAGCTTCTCAGACGATGCTATCCGTTCGATGAATCGATACCATTGGCCTGGAAATGTGCGTGAGCTGATGAATCAGATTAAGCGTGTTGTGTTGATGTCTGATGCTGTGATCATTGAGGATCACCAACTGGATTTACCAAAACAGAATGATGAGCGCCGCAGTCTTAAAAGTATCCGTGAGCGTTCAGAGCGAGATGCGTTGCTGATTGTTCTGGAATCTTATGGTGGTCAAGTATCGTTGGCCGCTAAGGAGCTTGGAGTTTCGCGTGCAACCATGTACCGATTGCTGAACAAACATAGCCTGATTTCTGAAGGTGTTGTTTAGAGCTCTCTATTCATTGATTCTATCCAGTTAGTGTAAATCTAAGAGCCACGCATGATGCGTGGTTTTTTTATATCCATTGCTACAACTTCTCGTTGATCGTTGATCGTTGACTGCTGACAGATTGGCAGGTTGATAGATTGAGCTATTAGAGGCTCGGTCTTTAAGAGAGATGTTCTGTGATTTTATATAATCATAGTGAATATGTTATATATAAAGTAATATGCAACTAATATTTTGGGTGAATCATTTGTTTTGAAATTGTTAATCAATTATCGGTTGAATAATATACTCACTTGGTTAGACTTTAACCGTGAAAGCAATGGTTTAACAAAGACTTATTTGCTTTTATTATCTCATTTCTTTTTGGATTTTTTAGTTAGTTTGGAGGCGCAAATGAAACATTTCGATTTTATACAGCATATTTGCGCGTCGTTTGATCCGTGTACTGACATGGTGACTGTTATGTCACAAACATCAGCCATGGCCGATCGAAACACCCAAGATAAACCTAACTAATAGATCCGTATCCTTATTTGGCTGTGGAAAAATAGCAGCTAAGTGAGAAGCCCTCATACTATCTAACACGCTATTTTTCCTCAGTTGATTCAACAACTGGAGAGTTATTATGCGTCACTCAGTATATTTAAAATTAGCAACAGTCCTTATCCGTGCCGATCTTCGTCGTGAAGAGCGCGAATGGCAGCGAAAAGTACGTCGTAGTTCACTAGACCTACCTTGGCACAACACTCATTTGCTAAGAGATATTGGCCTTGAAGCCGATGGTCGTCCAATTGGTTTCTCTGAGCCTGAAGTTGTCACCATTGAACGTCGCGTTCGTCATCTTCGTCGTGTTCTTAGCGCGCGAATACCGACGTAATCTTTCGGGGTTGATCGCACCTTTCAACCCCCTAAATCATTGACGGTGATAGTTAGGTGTCAAAAGTGAGCGCTTTTGAACTAGAACTGGACAAAAAAGAGAAGCATTGGCTTCTCTTTTTTGTTTTTTTAATCGAGAAAAATCAACGTGCCCTAGTAAAGAAATAGAGTTCTACTAAGCTATAGAGAGCAAGGGAGGCCGGTTATGCAAAAGCATCAGTTAGACATGTGGTTACATGGAGAGCACAAAGACTCTTATCAAACACCCAAAGTGTACGTTATTGGCTGTTCTGATATTTCAGAATATCTATTGGCGGTGGAGTACAAACATAAGCTAGAACCGGTAAAGCAAGACGGCGAGCCGCTTCACTTTGGATCCTTGGATCAAGTGAAAGAGGAGTTACTCCGGCTCGGCTTTGAAAAGGCGTATCTTCGCTTACACAACGCCTATGATGAGTTTGGTAATGAGCCAAGCCAAAGCTACTGTGATATTGAACTGGCGCTCAAACCTCATTAAGAGGCGTTGGTAGCGAGATATTGATTCTAATTCCAGACTGTTTTTTAACGCACTGATAGTTTTGGCTATCGAGGCTCGATTAAACGATCTATGCGTAATGTGTTGTCAGTAATTTATGGGTGAATTGAGTTCGCAGATAGAAACCACGTGGTTTAGTTTTGATAGGTTTTCCGCTTGCACCGTAAGCTTCCGTTAACACACGACTGTTAGCAGCCTTCGGACGTAAATGCAGTGCTTCACCGTGTCTTGCTGTTATCTGTTCAACATTGCCTAAAACGATCAACTCCATCAGTTCTTCCCAATCTCGCTTCAAGAGTTCGTCTTCAGCTTGGCTAGGTGTCCATAATAATGGGGATCCTACATGCCTCTCTGCTAGCGGGATCTCTCTTTCTCCCTCGACAGGGATCCACAACACCTTAGACAGCTTGTTTCGAACGTGGCTGGTTTCCCAAGTTATGCCTTGCACACCCATCAAAGGAGCAACACACACAAAGGTGGTTTCGAGTGGCTTGCCAGAGTAGCTAATCGGAATGCTTTTTAGCTCGATACCGAGCTTGGCAAAATCTTGTTCTGGCTTACTGCCTGCAGGTGCACCCAAGTGCCATTCCAATAGCTGCCCAACCCAGCCTTTATCACGCTTAAGGTCGTTTGGCATCACCATCTCAGCTTCGTCAGCGAGCTCTTTAAAGGTCATTCCGGCGATGGCATACGCGCGCTCTAACAGCTCTTGTTGTGTTTGTGGTTCTGGTTTCATAATAAAAGGCATGATCAAAAAAATGATTTTATCAGAAGTTATCACCAAATGACGACTGGTTAAGAAATGATCTCCTTGCGAGAGAAGGGATCAAACTCAGGGTTATCCACAGGACATAAAGGTAATTAATTGAAATATTAATTTAGTGGATAAATAAACAGGGGTTTATGGTGGATAAAATGCTTGCCAAATGGGGTTCAAAATGAATCTTTCACTTAGTAGTGTGGATAAACATCGGAGTGGTTGATCTTTAACCATGTCAGGTTTCTGAAAGATCTTTTACATTTCTAATGTTTTTTAAAACTAGAATGTTATTTTAATTTGCTGATTTATATAATAATAAAATCATTTTGACTGATTTGTTGTTTTTGGTGTTGATGAATCTATGGATTAAAAAAAACGATTGCGGGTAATTCTTCACATAGTTATTCACAGAAAAGGTGAATAAATGTGGTCTATGTCTCACTATTGTGTGGGTAACTAGAATTTGAGCAAAACTTATCCATATTCCTAGTTATTATTCATAAATATAGCGCTTATCACGTCACTAAGTTTGCTCCGATTGGGGATATGTGGAAAAATCAGAGTAATTAAAAATTTAGATAGAGGTTGGCCAGTGATAGATGGCGATGGTTACCGATTAAATGTTGGTATTGTAATCTGTAACAACCATGGTCAGGTCTTCTGGGCTAAACGATACGGGCAACATTCATGGCAATTCCCTCAAGGGGGAATAGATGAAGGTGAGACTCCGGAACAGGCAATGTACCGCGAGTTGTATGAAGAGGTTGGCCTTACTAAAAAGGATGTAAAGATCGTCGCGACAAGTCGTCATTGGTTACGCTACAAGCTACCCAAACGACTGGTTCGGTGGGATTCTAAACCTGTCTGTATTGGACAAAAACAGAAGTGGTTCCTTTTGCGCTTAGATTGCGATGAATCGCATATCAATATGCAGCGTGGAAGTACACCTGAGTTTGATGGTTGGCGTTGGGTGAGTTACTGGTACCCAGTTCGACAAGTTGTTTCTTTCAAGCGAGATGTTTACCGTCGAGCGATGAAAGAGTTCGCATCTTTAGCAATGCCGTTTAAAGAGCGAAAAATAAAAGGAAAGCGCAAATTGCGTAGAGGTTAAGCATGCTCAGTCAACTAAGGGAAATAGTTGAACACGTATCAAGAGTTGAAGATGTGTCGACGGCTCTTGATATTTTGGTTAAAGAGACATGCAGTGCGATGCAGACGGAATGTTGCACCGTGTATTTGGCAAATAATGATATGCAGCGCCTTGAGTTGATGGCAACTCAAGGCCTGATCTTCAAAGGCAATAGCATTCACATTGGTTTTGACGAAGGTCTGGTTGGCCTTGTTAAAAGAAGTGCTGAACCTATCAACCTTGCACAAGCGTCTGCTCACCCTGCTTATAAGTTTTTTCCAGAGCTTGGAGAAAACGTCTATCACTCTTTTCTCGGTACTCCGATTATCCACCGCAAGCAAGTGCTCGGTGTATTGGTCATTCAACAGAAGACCCCACGTTTATTTAGTGAGATGGAAGAATCCTTCCTTGTCACGCTCTCTGCACAACTTGCCGTTATTGTGGCGCACGCCCAAACTCAAGGCCATTGGCTGTTAGAGCAACAGAAGCTACCGGCTACTAAAGGTATTGCAGCTTCATCGGGCGTGGCGATTGGTGACTTATGGTGGGACAACACTCAGCCTGAACTCACCGATGTTTATCCTGCTTCGACGCTCAATATAGAGAGAGAGCATGAGTTGTTGGCGGTAGCGGTTGAAAACGCCCTCAATGACTTTAAGCGCATGCGAAAGCGCTTAGATAGCGAAATCAATAAAGATGCGTTGGCGATCTTTGACCTGTTTACTCACTTACTCAACGATCCTATGCTGCGTAAGGATCTAAAAAGCCAAATCCAGAAAGGCGATAAAGCCGATTGGGCACTAAGACAGGTTGTAGAGAGTTATTCTAATCGCTTTGCTCGTATGTCGGACGTGTATCTTCGTGAGAGAGCACAAGACATCCGAGAGCTCGGACAAAGGCTGCTCTATTTCCTCCACAACTCTGAACATGAACTTCGCACGTTAGATAAGCCGATTATCCTAGTGGTTCGTGAGTTAACCGCTTCGGTATTAGCGTCTATTCCCAAAGAAAAGCTCTTAGCGGTGATTTCCTTGGAAGGGGCGGCGAACTCGCACGCAGCGATTTTATCTCGAGCGCTTGGCATACCTTCCGTCATGGGGGTAAACCTCAACCTAGCTCAAGCTAATGGCAAGCGAGCGATTGTTGATGGGTATAGCGGTGAGATCTTTATTGAGCCGACTAAAAGCCTGCTCAAAGAGTATCGAGGGCTGATTCTAGAAGAGAGTGAGCTCTCCTCTATGGTCAATCGCGAGCTGTACCTACCGGCAAAAACGCAAGACAACAAGCAAGTCGAGATTCTGCTTAATGCGGGTTTAAGTGCAGACACTAACATCGCTATCAACCAAGGCGTTGATGGCGTAGGGCTGTATCGAACTGAAATTTCTTTCTTGTTGCAGCAAAGATTCCCGTCAGAGGATGAACAATTCAAGCAGTATCGTTCTGTACTGGCAAGCTACCCAGAGAAACAAGTGGTGATGCGTACACTCGATATCGGTGGTGATAAGGCCTTACCGTATTTTCCTATCGAAGAGGACAATCCATTCCTTGGTTGGCGTGGTATTCGGTTTACGCTCGATCATCCTGACATCTTTATTATTCAGTTACGTGCCATGCTACGTGCGAGCTGTGAAAGCCATAACTTGAGTATTTTGCTGCCGATGATCTCTGGTGCACAGGAGTTGGATGACGCGCTACAGTTGATTGAACAAGCGTATGATGAAGTGCATGAGCTTGATAACCGAGTGCGTATGCCTCGCGTTGGTATCATGATTGAAGTGCCATCCATGCTGTACATACTGCCGCTGATTGCGCATAAGGTCGACTTTGTTTCAGTCGGTACCAACGACTTAACCCAATATTTATTAGCGGTTGATCGGAACAATTCACGAGTATCCGATGTCTATGAATCAATGCACCCTGCGGTGATCATGGTATTAAAACAAATTCATGATACTTGTAAGCAATATCAATTACCTGTTTGTATTTGTGGCGAGTTAGCCGGTGACCCGATGGGCGCGCTGCTATTGATTGGATTGGGGTATGAGACGTTAAGTATGAATACCTCGAATGTCGCAAGAACCAAATATTTGATTCGTCAATCGAACTTGGCTGAATTACAGGATTTGGCAAATAAGGCACTTTCAAAACCGTATGGTAGTGACATCTATAGTATGATGCTGAACTATTTCGAAGAGCGTGAATTTACAGGCTTCATTCGAGCAGGTAAAAAATAGGATTTAACGTGTCATATGAACTGATAGGCTTGTTAGCGGGCCTTGGTGCTATTGTTGGTGTTTTAGCAGGCTTGCTAGGCATTGGTGGTGGTTTGCTGGTTGTTCCTGCCTTACTGTTTTTGCTTCCTAAAGCGGGTATCCCCCAAGAGTTTGCGATGCAAATGGCATTGGCTACTTCGCTATCAACCATCATCGTTACGTCGGGATCGTCTGCGATTAACCATCTAAAGTTGGGTAACGTAGAGATGTTTGTCGTTAAATGGTTGATGCCAGGTGTGGTGATAGGTGGCTTCCTCGGCTCTTTCGTGGCCGATGTAATTCCAGCTCAATACTTACCAAAAGTCTTTGGTGTGATTGTTTTGGTGTTGGCGTTGCAAATGCTATTGTCGATTCGCTCCAAGAGCCAAAAATCGATGCCGGGTTCAGCTAAAACCGTGTTGTGTGGCGGCGGGATTGGTTTGGTATCAAGCTTAGCGGGCATTGGCGGTGGGTCTTTATCGGTACCTTTCCTTAACCATCACGGTGTGGAAATGCGTAAAGCCGTCGGCTCATCTTCGGTATGCGGTTGTGTTATCGCGATTTCGGGAATGCTAGGTTTCATTTGGCATGGATCTTCTGTCGATGATCTTCCTGCGTATAGCTTGGGTTATGTTTATCTACCGGCTTTGATCGCGATATCTTGTACCTCAGTTTTGACCACTCGAGTGGGTGCGAAACTGGCCACTCAATTGCCAACCCCTGTGCTGAAGAAATTCTTTGCGGTATTTTTAATGTTTATAGCAGCCACAATGCTGCTGTAGTGTCTTTTCTGTTAGTCATTGAGCTAACCGTTAATCAATTTAGATAGAGAGCCAAGTATGTCTCAGGGTTTTATCGAATTCCCAAATATCGATCCTGTTCTTATTGAACTAGGACCAATCTCAGTTCGTTGGTACGGCCTAATGTACCTTGTCGGTTTTATGTTTGCTCTTTGGTTAGCAAATCGCCGAGCTGATCAACCGGGTAGTGGTTGGACTCGAGAGCAAGTATCAGACTTACTGTTTGCTGGCTTTCTAGGTGTGGTGTTGGGTGGTCGTATTGGCTACGTACTTTTCTACAACTTTGACCTTTTCCTAGCAGACCCACTGTACCTATTTAAGGTATGGACTGGCGGTATGTCTTTCCACGGTGGCTTGCTGGGTGTTATCACCGCAATGTTCTGGTATGCGAAAAAGAATGGTCGCACCTTCTTTGGCGTGGCAGACATGATTGCACCACTCGTCCCATTTGGTTTAGGTATGGGCCGTCTAGGTAACTTCATGAACAGCGAGCTTTGGGGCCGTGTGACTGATGTGCCATGGGCGATTGTGTTCCCTAACGGTGGTCCACTTCCTCGTCACCCATCTCAACTTTACGAGATGGCGCTTGAAGGTATCGTGCTGTTCTTCATCTTGAACTGGTTTATCAAAAAGCCGCGTCCTCTTGGTTCTGTATCAGGGTTATTCCTAGCTGGATATGGTACATTCCGCTTCTTAGTAGAATACGTACGTGAACCTGATGCTCACCTAGGTTTGTTCGGTGGATTTATCTCTATGGGACAAATTTTGTCACTGCCAATGGTTATCATCGGTGTGCTGATGATGGTGTGGGCATACAAGCGTGGTCACTACAAAGACGAATTACCACAACAAACGAAGTAAGGAATTGGTGTGAAACAGTATTTAGATCTCTGTCAGCGTATCGTTGATGACGGTACTTGGATTGAAAATGAACGCACGGGCAAGCGTTGCCTAACCGTGATCAATGCTGACCTTGAATATGATGTTGGTAATAACCAATTCCCACTGGTAACAACGCGTAAGAGTTTTTGGAAAGCCGCAGTTGCTGAGCTGCTTGGCTATATCCGTGGTTACGACAATGCTGAAGATTTTCGTAAGCTAGGGACTAAAACTTGGGATGCGAATTCTAACCTGAATGAAGCATGGCTGAATAACCCTTACCGCAAGGGTGAAGATGACATGGGCCGTGTTTATGGCGTTCAAGGACGTGCATGGGCAAAACCTGACGGCGGTCATATCGACCAACTGAAGAAGATTGTTGATGATCTAACTAACGGTATTGATGACCGCGGCGAGATCTTAAACTTCTACAACCCAGGTGAGTTCCACATGGGATGTTTGCGTCCGTGTATGTACAGCCATCACTTCTCACTACTTGGTGATACTCTGTACCTAAACAGCACTCAGCGCTCTTGCGATGTACCCCTAGGCCTGAACTTCAACATGGTTCAAGTGTATGTCTTCCTAGCTATCATGGCGCAAATCACGGGTAAGAAAGCTGGCGTGGCTTACCATAAGCTAGTAAATGCTCATATTTACGAAGATCAACTTGCACCTATGCGTGATATCCAGTTAAAGCGTGAGCCGTTAGCTGGCCCAACATTCCATATCAATCCTCAGATTAAGTCTCTAGAAGATTTGGAAACATGGGTAACGATGGATGACTTCTGGGTTGAAGGTTACGAATGCCACGAAGCGATTAAGTACCCATTCTCGGTTTAATCTCACTCGCTTTGTTTGATTGAAAGGCTGCCTCTGTGCAGCCTTTTTTGTATCTAAGTTACAGTGACGAGTAATCGAGATTCGAAGAGCAGAGAAATCATATGCTGTGTGATGCTTTATGTTACTCGTATACTCTCAACGCGCATTGGCTCTTTCTCTTCGATACTCGCTTACACGCATCTCGAATCTTTTTTCGATTCATCATTCCCTAGACTGACGAAGGAAGGAGTTGGGAGTCTCTTTCGTGGTGTGTTTGTGGGATTTCCTATCACGCTCGTTCCTCGCTGTAGGGAATGACGGAAATATATAGATGCGGGTAAACGAGATGCGGGATACGAAGAGCTAGAACGGACTTCTTTGGTGAGTAATGCTTACCTTACCGATTTACTCTTATATCGTATCAGTTTCAGCTCTTGTCACAAGCTTACTCATATCTCGAATTTGATTTTAGCTCTTCGTTACTCGTTTACCCGAATCCCGTATCTGCTCTTAAAAAGAAAAAGCCCGCAACCTAGGAGGTAGCGGGCTTTGCTATAAGCGATGTTTATTTTGCTATTAAGCGGTAAGAGCTAACACGCTACCAGGCAGTACAAGGAATACCGCAACAAGGTAACCAGCCACTACAGCTTTGTTCTTCACAGCCATGTCTGAAATCATGTCTGCCGCTTTAACTGGAAGTTCACGTAGGAACGGGATACCGAAGATGAATACCGTTGACATGATGTTGAACACCAAGTGTACTAGAGCAATTTGTAGTGCGAATACTGCGAACTCACCAGACACTGCTGTAGCTGCAAGTAGAGCCGTAATACATGTACCGATGTTTGCACCCAGAGTGAATGGGTAAACGTCACGTACTTTAAGAACACCTGAACCTACTAGTGGAACCATCAAGCTTGTTGTCGTAGAAGAAGACTGAACAAGGATAGTCACGATAGAGCCAGAAGCGATACCGTGGATTGGACCACGACCGATTGCGTTCTTTAGAATCTCACGAGCACGACCAACCATTAGGCTCTTCATCAGCTTACCCATTACAGTAATAGCTACGAAGATAGTTGCGATACCTAGAGCGATAAGCATGATGCCGCCAACAGTGTCGCCAAACGTTGATAGTGGTTCTTTAATCGCACTTACAACAGGCTTAGTGATTGGCTTGATGAAGTTAAGACCACCCATGCTCATATCACCTGTTGCTAGCATCGGTGATACTAACCAGTGAGAAATTTTCTCTAGAATTCCAAACGCCATCTCTAGTGGTAGGAAGATAGCAACGGCTAATAGGTTAAAGAAGTCGTGGATTGTCGCACTTGCGAATGCACGTTTGAACTCTTCTTTACAACGAACGTGACCAAGGCTAACTAGCGTATTGGTTACCGTAGTACCAATGTTAGCACCCATGATCATAGGAATTGCTAGCTCAACAGGTAAACCACCTGCCACAAGGCCAACGATAATTGAAGTAACTGTACTTGATGATTGAATAAGCGCTGTTGCTACTAAACCAATCATTAAGCCTGCAACTGGGTGTGAAGCAAATTCGAAAAGAACCTTTGCTTGCTCGCCTGTTGCCCATTTGAAGCCTGTACCAACCATTGAAACTGAAAGTAATAGTAGGTAAAGCATGAATGCCAAGTTAGCCCAGCGTAGCCAACGAGTAGTGCTCGAGATAGGCGCTGCTGCAGTAGTAGCTTGGTTCATAATGTTTTCTCCATTGGACCGTTTAAGTCTGTGTTTGGTCTGTTTGTTTAATCTGAGCGTGATGTTAGAGGGGAAATATTTCAGTAATATTACATTTTGGTTTAGGTGCGACTTTTTTGTGATGATTTACTCTTTAAATATTCCAATTGCTAATGTGGTTGTTTTAAGTTGTTGTTTTAAATTGTTTTTTAATGGAAATTCTATAGGTGATATAGATCTTAAAAGTTAGAAAAAATTGAAAATAATCGATGAAATATTACATTATGAAATCAGACACTTCGAAAAAATAAGTGGTAAATCTATGTTTGGTTAGGTTTTTTCGAGTTTGTTGAGTGGCGGTGTCATATTTGATATAAAAGGGTATCTACTCTTTTATTACGGCACATCTATGTCGCATCTCAACTACAACCATCTGTATTACTTCTGGATGGTTTGCAAGCAAGGCTCTGTTACTAAAGCTGCAGAAGCCCTATTCCTAACACCACAAACGGTAACGGGGCAGATAAAAGCCTTAGAAGAACGCATGGATGGCAAGTTGACCAAGCGTAATGGCCGAAGTGTTGAGCCTACAGAGCTTGGGCAACTGGTCTTTAAATATGCCGATCGTATGTTTGGCCTGAGTTACGAGATGCTGGACATCGTGAATTACAGCCAGCACTCCAATATTCTGTTTGATGTTGGCGTCGCGGATGCGCTCTCTAAAAGACTCGTCAGTAAGATACTGATGTCGACCATCCCTCCAGATAACAGCATTCACTTGCGCTGTTTGGAATCGACCCATGAAATGCTACTTGAGCAACTCTCTCAACATAAGCTCGATATGATTTTGTCTGACTGTCCGGTGGACTCTAGTCAAAGCCCGGGCCTGTTCAGTAAAAAGCTGGGTGAGAGTGGAATGAGCTTTTTTAGTTCAGGTCAGGTTGAAGGGGTTAATTTCCCTGCTGTATTGGAGCAAAGAAAGCTTTTGATCCCTGGCAGCCGAACCTCAATGGGTCGTAAAGTGCTGCAATGGTTTGATAGACAAGGGCTTAAGCCAGATATTTTAGGTGAGTTTGATGATGCCGCATTGATGAAGGCTTTTGCTCGTTACCATCATGACGTAATATTTTTAGCACCGACGATTTATATGTCTGAAGTGGAAGACGACACATCACTGCAACTATTAGGCGGTATTGAAGAGTTAAAAGAGGAGTACTACGTCATATTTGCTGAGAGGATGATCCAACATCCAGCAGTAAAAAACGTATGTGACGCAGATTTTAGCAAATTGTTCGAGTGAGATAGTTTGTTAATGAATTGATATCGATTATCATAACTCCGCAATATGCCGGAAATACTGATAGCCCGTAGTTGGCGTAAAGGTTGTAGGGAGCCAAACTATGAACTTAAAAGAGATGGAGAAGAACTCAGCACAAGCTGTGATTCTACTCAAAGCCATGGCTAACGAGCGTCGCTTACAGATTTTGTGCCTATTACATGGCACTGAACTGTCGGTTGGGGAGTTGTGTGGCAAGTTGGAACTGAGTCAGTCTGCTTTATCTCAACATCTTGCTTGGTTGAGAAGAGATGGTTTGGTCGAAACTCGCAAAGAAGCTCAAACTGTGTATTACACATTGAGTAGTGAAGAAGTAAAAGCGATGATTAACCTACTGCATGGTATTTACTGCAAGTAGCTTATTGCTGGTGGGAGGGGGATTTCTTATCAGCGATAGAATGACACAAGGAAGTGTTAGCATTTCACATTGAACGTTAGTGTTTACCTATCTATCTACGTACCAATTTGCTTCTCTATTTATTTTTCTGATTGTTTGTTTTATCTATCTGCTTAAATTGTTTATCGGTCAGAAAAACGGCTGTTAGCACGTAAAATAAAAGCGTTACTCAAAATTTAGATATAAAAAAACCGGCCTAGGCCGGTTTTTTTCGTTTTGCGTTGTAATCAAATTTCTATTAAAGAGCTTTGATTGCAGCAGCGAAACGAGACTTATGACGTGCAGCTTTATTCTTATGAATAAGGCCTTTAGTCGCCATACGGTCAAGAAGTGGTGTAACTTCTACAAGAGCAGCAGTTGCAGCTTCTTTATCACCAGCTGCGATAGCTGCGATAGTCTTTTTCATGTAAGTGCGCATCATAGAACGACGGCTAGCATTGTGCTGGCGACGTTTCTCAGCTTGGATAGCGCGCTTCTTAGCAGATTTACTGTTTGCCAAGGGTCTAACTCCCAAAAACTTAGTTCGGTGACAATTTAAGGGCGAGGACTATCCCTCATTAGCGCTTAATTGTCAAATGATTTGTGCAAAAACCAATCGTAGCCAAACAAACTTTGGTATGGAAAGGTCATCGCGGTTAAGATGGCGGGGATTCTAACAGCATTTTTAGACCAATGCTAATAAATATGCTTCTTAGGACAGGATAGTATTTATCCTCGCTTGAAAGTAATCAACCAGTGTCAGAGGTTTCTGTGAGTAAACGACTATTAAAGTCAGGCCTGATTGTCAGCGCAATGACTTTTGTTTCCCGTGTATTGGGGCTAGTACGTGATGTAGTAGTAGCAAATTTGATGGGGGCAGGAGCGAGTGCCGACGTATTTTTCTTCGCTAATAAAATTCCTAATTTCTTACGTCGACTTTTTGCAGAAGGTGCGTTTTCTCAAGCGTTTGTTCCTGTATTAACGGAATATCACGCCGCAGGTGATAAAGATAAGACACGAGATTTAATTGCTAAGGTGTCGGGGACGCTCGGGGTTTTAGTTTCTATTGTCACCGTCATCGGGGTATTGGGCTCTGGCGTGATCACCGCGATGTTTGGTGCGGGTTGGTTTATCGACTGGCTAAATGATGGCCCATCAGCACCCAAATTTGAGCTAGCGAGCTTTATGCTCAAGATTACCTTTCCTTATTTATGGTTTATCACCTTCGTCGCTTTATCTGGTGCCATTCTTAATACATTAGGTAAATTTGCGGTCTCTTCTTTTACTCCTGTGTTCTTGAACGTGATGATCATAGGCGCTGCATGGTTTATCTCACCTAATTTAGAACAACCAGAAATTGGTTTGGCTATTGGTGTGTTTCTTGGTGGCTTAGTCCAATTCCTTTTCCAAATGCCTTTCTTGATCAAAGCGGGTGTGTTGGTTAAGCCGAAGTGGGGATGGAGAGACCCGGGTGTGGTTAAGATCCGCACATTAATGATCCCTGCTCTGTTCGGTGTATCGGTCAGCCAAATCAACTTATTGTTTGATACCTTTATTGCCAGCTTCCTCGCAACAGGCTCTATCAGTTGGTTGTACTACTCAGACCGACTGCTTGAATTTCCTCTCGGTTTATTCGGTATCGCGATTGCGACTGTGATTCTTCCTGCTTTGTCTCGTAAACACGTAGATGCTCAAGGGGAAGGGTTCGCGCATACCATGGATTGGGGCGTGCGCATGGTGTTGCTGCTTGGTATTCCTGCGATGTTAGGTCTTATCGTTTTAGCTAAACCCATGTTGATGGTGCTATTTATGCGTGGTGAGTTCTCTCCACACGATGTACAGCAAGCATCGATGTCATTGGTAGCTTACGCATCAGGCTTGCTTAATTTCATGCTGATTAAAGTTTTAGCTCCGGGCTATTACTCTCGCCAAGATACCAAAACACCGGTTAAGTACGGCATTATCGCTATGGTGACCAATATGGTGTTTAACGCGATCTTTGCTTATTTTTATGGCTATGTGGGTTTGGCGATTGCGACGGCACTGTCTGCCTTTGTGAATATGGCCTTGTTATATCGAGGATTGCACCTTGCGGGTGTGTATCAATTAACTAAGACAACCTTGTTGTTCAGTGCCAAATTAATTATCTCAGGTGTGGTGATGGTAGCGGCTATTTTATGGCAGCTGGATAATATGCAACATTGGCTTGAATGGAGCTTTAGCCAGAGAGCGCTGACATTAACTGGCTTGATTGGACTTGGTGGCTTTGTTTATATTGTTTCGGTACTGATTTTAGGTATCCGAGTAAAACATTTAAAAGCAGCGACAGATTAATACTGATTAGTATATAATCCGTCGGTTTCACACAATAAATGATGCAAATAACAGGTTTTAGCTGATCATAATGGAACTGATCCGAGGTATACACAATATTAAAGCGCAGCATCATGGCTGTGTATTAACCATAGGTAACTTCGATGGTGTTCATTTAGGACATCAAGAGGTTTTGAGTCAGGTTTCTAAACAAGCTGCAGCATTAGGGCTACCTTCTGTTGTTATGACGTTTGAACCGCAGCCTATGGAGCTGTTTGCCCGAGATAGAGCGCCAGCACGTTTAACTCGTTTACGAGACAAATACGTGCAACTGAGTAAGCTAGATATCAGTCGCTTATTGTGTGTTAATTTTAATCAGTATTTTGCAAGTTTATCCGCGGAAGCATTCATTAAGGATCTTTTGGTTGATAAGCTTGGTGTGAAGTTCTTGGTGGTTGGTGACGATTTTTGCTTTGGTAAAGGTCGTACCGGTAATTTCGCTATGCTCAAAGAGGCGGGCGAGAAGTACGGTTTTGAGGTGGTCAGCACCCAAAGCTATTGCTTAAACCAATTACGAGTAAGCAGTACTGAGATACGAAATGCATTAGCGGTCGATGACTTGGCTGCAAGTGCTACCATGTTAGGACGTGATTACAGTATTAGTGGTCGAGTGTCCCATGGTCGAAAACTAGGGAGAACTATCGGTTTCCCTACTGCTAACATTCCATTAAAGCGTTGTGTTTCTCCTGTATCGGGAGTGTATGTTGTTGAAGCATTGGATATCGATGGTGTTCCTGTCGGTGGCGTTGCTAATATTGGACAACGACCAACGGTTAATGGTGTAAGGCAGCAATTAGAAGTGCACTTTTTTGACTTTAAAGCCAATTTATATGGTAAACAGTTAGAAGTACGACTTTTGCACAAACTGCGCGACGAGATAAAATTTGAATCGTTCGACGCACTAAAGAATCAAATAGAATTGGATGCTGAAGCCGCAAGGGTGTGGCTGCTTCAGCTAAAGAATTAGTCGGATGATTCCACCGATTAACATAATGTCTAACTTCGCCCAATATAACGGAATTAAGAATCGATGAGTGATTATAAAGATACCCTGAACTTACCAGAAACAGGGTTCCCAATGCGCGGCAATCTGGCAAATCGTGAACCAGAAATGCTGAAGCGTTGGTACAAAGAAGATCTTTACGGCGAAATCCGTAAGGCAAAGAAAGGTAAAAAATCTTTCGTGCTGCATGATGGCCCTCCATACGCGAACGGCGACATTCACATTGGCCACGCGCTGAATAAGATTCTTAAAGACATTATTATCAAATCTAAGACCCTTTCTGGTTTTGATGCTCCGTACATCCCTGGTTGGGACTGTCACGGTCTTCCAATCGAGCTAATGGTTGAGAAGAAGAAAGGTAAGCCTGGTCAGAAGATTTCGGCGGCTGAATTCCGCGAAGAGTGTCGAAAGTACGCTGCGGGTCAAGTTGAAGGTCAGAAAGAAAGCTTCAAACGTCTTGGCATCATGGGCGAGTGGGACAAACCTTATCGCACTATGGATTTTGGCACAGAAGCGAACATCATTCGTTCTCTTGGCAAAATCGCAGACAAAGGTCACCTTCTTAAAGGTTTCAAGCCCGTTCACTGGTGTACTGATTGTGGTTCTGCTCTGGCTGAAGCTGAAGTTGAATACAAAGATAAAGTTTCTCCATCTATCGATGTGAAATTTACAGCAGCTGACGAAGCGGCGCTTCTAGAGAAATTTACTCTAGCTGAAGGTCATGCGGGTCAAGGCGAAATTTCTATCGTTATCTGGACAACAACACCATGGACTCTGCCTGCTAACCGCGCAGTATGTCTACGTGATGATCTTGAATACGTGCTTATCCAAGTTGAAGCGAATGGCGACCAGCCTGCTCAACGTATCGTTGTTGCTTCTGAACTAGCAAAAGACGTAATGGATCGTGCAGGTATCGAGCACTTCCACAACCTTGGTTTTGCTACAGGTGCTGATCTTGAGCTTTCTCAGTTCAACCACCCGTTCTACGACTTTACTGTTCCTGCAGTTCTTGGCGATCACGTAACAACAGATTCAGGTACTGGTGTGGTTCACACTGCGCCTGGTCACGGTCAAGAAGATTTCGTGGTTGGTAAAAAGTACAACCTAGAAATCGCTAACCCAGTTGGTTCTAACGGCGTTTACCTGCCAGATACAGAGCTATTTGCTGGTCAGCACGTATTCAAAGCGAACGACTCTGTTTTAGAAGTTCTAAAAGAGAAAGGTGCACTTCTGCATCACCACGCTTACGAGCACAGCTACCCACACTGTTGGAGACACAAAACTCCAATCATCTTCCGCGCAACACCACAATGGTTCATCTCTATGGATCAAGCTGGCCTACGTGCTAAAGCACTAGAGTCAATCAAGAGTGTTGAGTGGTTGCCTGAATGGGGTCAAAGCCGTATCGAAGGCATGGTTGAAGGTCGTCCTGAGTGGTGTATCTCTCGTCAACGTACTTGGGGTGTGCCAATTGCTTTGTTTGTTCATAAAGAAACAGCAGAACTTCACCCAGAAAGCCCAGCGCTTATTGAAAAAGTTGCGAAGCTAGTTGAAGAGAAAGGCATTCAAGCTTGGTGGGATGTAGACGCTGCTGAACTTATGGGCGCAGAAGACGCTGATAAGTACGAAAAAGTAATGGATACGCTAGACGTATGGTTCGACTCAGGTGTTACGCACTTCTCTGTTGTTGATTCTCGTGAAGAGTACAACTTCCCGAACGAAGAGCGCACTCACAGTGCTGATCTTTACCTTGAAGGTTCAGACCAACACCGTGGCTGGTTCCAGTCTTCTCTAATTTCATCTATCGCGATGAAAGACGAAGCACCGTACAAGCAAGTACTAACGCACGGTTTCGTAGTGGATGGTAACGGCCGTAAGATGTCTAAATCTATCGGTAACGTTGTTGCTCCTAAAGACGTAACCAACAAGCTAGGTGCAGATATCCTGCGTCTATGGGTTGCTTCTACAGACTACACGGGTGAAGTTGCGGTTTCTGATGAAATCCTGAAGCGTTCAGCTGATGCTTACCGTCGTATTCGTAACACAGCTCGTTTCTTCCTAGCGAACTTGAACGGTTTCAACCCTGAAACTGACCTAGTTCCTGCTGAAGAGATGGTTGCACTTGATCGCTGGGCTGTTGGCCGTGCTCAAGCTGCACAAGAAGAGATTGTTAAAGCATACGGCGAGTACAACACTCACGGTGTAACTCAGCGTCTAATGCAGTTCTGTTCTATCGAAATGGGTTCTTTCTACCTAGACGTAATTAAAGACCGTCAGTACACAGCGAAGCAGGGCAGTCATGCTCAACGTAGCTGTCAGACTGCGCTTTACTACATCGTAGAAGCTCTAGTTCGTTGGATGGCACCTATCATGTCGTTCACTGCAGATGAAATTTGGAACGAAATGCCAAGCTCTTTACCAACTGGAGAGCAGCGCGACACGTTCGTATTCACAGGTGAGTGGTTCGAAGGTCTATTTGGTCTTGCAGAAGGCGAAGAGCTAAGCAACGAATTCTGGACTGAAATCCAGTCTGTTCGTGGCGCAGTGAACAAGCTTCTTGAAGATGCTCGTAAAGAGAAAACGATCGGTGGTGCACTGCAAGCTGAAGTTACTCTATACGCTGACGATGCACTAGCGGCTAAAATCAACAAGCTAGAAGATGAGCTACGTTTCGTACTTATCACCTCTGCAGCTGTTGTTAAGCCACTGAGCGAGAAGTCTGATGCAGCGCAAGCGACAGACGTTGCTGGTCTATTCGTTGAAGTTGCGGCTACTGAAGCTGAGAAGTGTGACCGTTGCTGGCACCACACTCCAGATGTAGGCACTATCGAAGGTCACGAGAAAGTTTGTGGTCGTTGTGTGTCGAACATCGACGGTGAAGGCGAAGTGCGTAAGTTCGCATAACGACTCAGAGAAAGACTGAACTTTTTGTAAAAATCATAGCCCCAGTATCAACTGGGGTTATTTTTAGTTATAGGAAATGTGTTTAACCAAGTTGGTAATCAAGGTCACGTAAGGTGACTAACAATGAATACCAACTTCGTAAATACTAGGAATAGAAATGAGTGAAGTTTCGTTAAAACAATCTGGTGTACGTTGGTTATGGCTGGCTCTATTGGTCTTCTTGGCTGATATCGGCATTAAACTCTTTGTCATGGACAATATGGGTTATGGTTGGGCAAACCGTATTGAGGTGCTGCCATTCTTTAACTTTTTGTACGTGCATAATTACGGTGCAGCGTTTAGCTTCTTGAGTGATCAAAGTGGTTGGCAGCGTTGGTTATTTACGGGTATCGCATTTGCGGTAACAGGTATGCTGACGTACTGGATGAGCAAACTACCAGCAACAGAGAAGTGGAATAACATTGCTTATGCGATCATCATTGGTGGTGCAGTAGGTAATGTGTTTGACCGAGTCGTACATGGCTTTGTTGTCGATTACTTAGACTTCTACTGGGGCACTTACCACTGGCCTGCATTTAACTTAGCGGATATGGGAATCTGTATCGGTGCTGCGATGATCATCTTAGATGGTTTCCGTAAGAAAGACGAAAGCAAATAGCTTGCTTCAAAGTCAGTCTATGACTCACAGAATAGAATAGCCCTAAGCGCTGTCGGTTGATTCCGACGGCGCTTTTTTTTATGCTTCAGTCAACAAGGAAGCAAAGCACAGCGCATCCTCAAATAATAAATAAGTCTAAGGAAAGTAACGTGGCAGCAATTAAAAATGATTCAGCAGTAACTCTACATTTTACGATTAAAATGAAGGATGGTTCAGTTGCCGATAGTACGGAGAACATGGGCAAACCAGCGAAGTTCGTCATGGGTGATGGCAGCCTAAGTGAGAACTTTGAAGCGTGCTTACTTGGACTTGAAGCCGGCACTGAAAAGTCTATCGAACTGAAGGCGGAAGACGCGTTTGGTATGCCAAACCCAGATCATATTCACTATATGGATCGTGCTAAGTTTGTTGGCGACTCTGAAGTTGAAGTGGGCACTATCATGGCATTTTCAGGTCCTGACGGTATGGAAATTCCAGGTATTATTACTGAGATCGCAGGTGATTCAGTGACGGTTGATTTTAATCACCCACTCGCTGGTCAAGACGTTAGCTTTGACGTCAATATCTTAACGGTAGAATAACTCTCTTAACGTTAGAATAGCTGTCTTCACGCTAGAATAAGATAGCCTTACAGCTGTGATCTCACCCAGAGCTTCACTGTCTAGACGCTTCACTGTAGAATGCGAACCTCGCTGACGGCGAACTCTATAGAAGCAACCTTAGTACCGCGGTAAATGATGAGCAATGAAATGAAAATAATGTTAGCTAACCCTCGTGGCTTTTGTGCCGGTGTCGATCGTGCGATCAGCATCGTAGAGCGTGCACTCGAAATGTATCAGCCACCGATCTATGTTCGCCATGAAGTGGTACACAACCGCTTTGTTGTTGAGGGGCTCAAGCAGCGTGGTGCTATTTTTGTCGAAGAACTGAGTGAGGTGCCAGACGACAACATCGTGATCTTTTCGGCTCACGGTGTTTCTCAAGCGGTTCGTAAAGAAGCGAAAGAGCGTGAGTTAACGGTATTTGATGCGACGTGTCCTTTGGTGACTAAAGTTCATATGGAGGTTGCTCGTGCGAGCCGCAAACATATGGAAGTGGTACTGATTGGCCACGCAGGTCACCCTGAAGTGGAAGGCACTATGGGTCAGTACGCGAGCCAAACTGGTGGTATGTACTTGGTTGAAAGACCAGAGGACGTACAGAACCTCGTGGTGAATGATCCAAGTAACCTGCACTATGTTAGCCAAACTACGCTATCAGTAGATGAAACTGCAGATGTGATTGAAGAGCTACGTCGAGTGTTCCCTGAGATTCAAGGCCCACGTAAAGACGACATCTGTTACGCGACTCAAAACCGTCAAGACGCTGTGCGTGAGATGGCGAATGACGTTGATGTGGTGATAGTGGTTGGTTCTAAGAACTCATCGAATTCAACTCGTCTAAAAGAGCTAGCTGAGAAACTAGGCACACCAGGCTACCTAACTGACTGTCCTGAAGACATTCAAACCGAGTGGGTTGAAGGGAAAAAGAAAATCGGTGTAACAGCCGGTGCTTCTGCTCCTGAAGAGCTGGTAAACCAAATTCTAGATCGTATTCGTGAGCTAGGTGCGACTGACGTTGAAGAGATTCAAGGTCGTGAAGAGAACATGTTCTTTGAAGTACCAAAAGAGCTACAGATTAAGCAAGTCGACTAATCTCTATTGATTGGTGACAAGATCGATGCGTAACACTATCGATTTGCAAACACTATTGATTTGTAAACAGCAGGAAGCCAACGTTGATACGTTGGCTTTTTTGATCGTGCTTTGGAACAAGGCGTCTAATTCTAACGCGTTACTGGAGACCGAGTTGCTCTTTTAACGTCTTGAGATAGCGACGACTCACCGGGACTTCAAAGCCCGTCAGTGTGATGATCTCGGCTAATCCATTCTCTAGTAACTTGATCTCTTGGATCGATTTTATGTTGATCAAATATTGTCGATGGCAGCGGATCAAATCGGTCTTTTCTTCCAAGATCTTCAGGGTTAGTTGCGAGGTTGCTGTTTGTGATGAGCTACGAACATGCACGCCACTGATATCAGAATAGGCGCATTCAACCGTTTGGCTTGCCATGATCACAATGCGGTTATGACCAATACACGGAATCTGCTCTAAGTGGCAGGGAGCAATCGCAGAGATGTCTTGTGCTGGCGCTTTCTGATTCTGCTTGATGACCTTATTCAGACGGCAAACACTCTTGTTTAATCGACAAGGTTCGACGGGTTTGAGTAGGTAGTCAAAGGCATTGTCTTCAAAGGCTTGAATCGCATATTGATCGTAGGCGGTGACGAATACCACGTAGGGCATGGTATCTGGGTCAAGCATGCTTAACAGCTCAATCCCAGTAACCTGCGGCATTTGGATATCCAAATACACGACATCAGGCTTGAGTAGGTTGATCTGTTTCAGTCCTTCGATCGCGTTACTCGCTTGGCCTATGATTTCCACTTCTCCGGTTTCGGTCAGCAGCTCAATCAGCTCTTCGCGAGCAAAAAGCTCATCATCGACAACTAGTGCTTTTAACATCCTACAATCTTCATCTTGTTACTATCCCTGCTTGTTTTCTATATATGTCTTTTAAATATGCTTACCGAGAAGCTATCACCTGCGAAAAGACCGTTATTTTAGTATAGGTATGATAAAGCTCATTCGAGTAAATTGCTGTGGTTGAGATTCTATTTTTAGTGCTGAGTCTTGTCCAAAGAAATTAGTGAGTCGTTTATCAACAATCTCCATACCTAATCCGACATGATCTTGAGATGGTTTCTGATAGTTGCCTGCATTGTCTTCGACGATCAGTTTGAATCCACCTTGGAAAGCCTCGCTGTAGATCTTCACTGTGCCGCCTTCTAGCATGTTTGAAATACCATGTTTGATGGCGTTTTCTACCAGCGGTTGCAGGGTAAAGCTCGGCAATTGAGATTCATATAACTGCGGGTCGATATCCCATTCCACTTCTAGTCGATCGGTAAAGCGTGCTTTCTCTATGGTGAGGTACGCATTGACGTGTGCCAGTTCATCTTTGAGTTTCACGGTGTTGATGTTCTGCTTAAGGTTGCTTCTAAAGAAGTGAGACAGGTGCTGAATAAGCTCTCGTGCTTTATCAGGGTCACGGCGTGTAACAGCACTAATGGTGTTGAGCGCATTGAACAAGAAGTGCGGGTTAACCTGAGCGTGCAACAGCTTGATCTCTGCTTGGGTGAGTAACGTTTGCTGCTGCTGATAGTTGCTGAACAGGATCTGACTCGACAGTAGTTGAGCGATACCCTCTGCCATCGACATATTAATGGTCGAGAATAGCTTCAGCTTTGGCTCATACAGTTTGATGGTGCCGACGACTTCGTTACCAGCACGCAGTGGAATGATTAGTGCAGAGCCCAACTTACAATCTTGAGATAGAGAACATTGGTATGGATTCTCTTTACCGTCAAGGTAGATGATGTCGTTCTTTTCCATCGAAGTGAGCGTGCTCTGCGATGAAATCGGCGTGTTCGGAATATGGTGTTCGTCACCAATGCCGATGAACGCGAGGATTTTTTCTCGGTCGGTGATCGCCACCGCACCAACGTTAGTCTCTTCGTAAATGATCCGCACGATTTTTTGCGCATTATCCGAATTGAATCCTCCATGTAAAATACCCACTGAACGCTCGGCGATGGTTAATGCGCGGCGTGAGAAAGTTGCCGAATACTTCTCGAAGATGGTTTTCCGATCTTGGATGATGCTCATGAACAGTGCTGCACCCACAGAGTTGGCAATGATCATTGGCGCGGCAATATCGGAAACAAGCGCGTAGGACTGCTCAAATGGTTTGGCGACTGCGAGCAGAATCAACATTTGAATAATTTCTGCAAATAGGGTGACAGAGAACACTACCAGCGGATTAAACAGCTGACTGGCTTTGTTCTTTCTGACTAAGTACACATGCAGCAGGCCACCAATCAAGCCTTCTGCTGTGGTTGAAATCGCGCAAGCTAGATCGGTGAATCCACCCAAAGAGTAACGATGGATACCGCCAGTAAAACCGACGGCAAAGCCAACGACAGGGCCGCCAAATAGACCACCCATTACCGCACCCATCGCACGAGTGTTGGCGATGGCGTCATTAATCTGCAGTCCGAAATAGGTACCCATAATACAGAATAGGGAAAACAGAACGTAGCAGCTTATTTTATGACTTAAGCGTGAAGAGATGCTCAACAAAGGGAGAATCAATGGAGTTTTACTTAGCATGTAAGCAATCACTAAGTAGACACAGGTTTGTTGCAGCAGAGAGAGAATGAGTTCCATATTTTCACCTATTGAGACGCTGGTTAAGTGTAAAGCTCATTGCGTAGTAACGGTAGCTTTGCTTGTGTTTTCATTGGTTATATCGAGTTGCGATTGCTTGTCAGGCGGAGATACCAATATTGATGTACTAATGTTGATGTACCAATACTGAGATACAGTAAAGCCCATCACAGAGGACGGGCTTTAGTCTTAGGTTCCACGAATCACTGGGTGATTACGGGAGCAAGCGAAGTGTGTTTGGCTTGTTCTTTTGTCTCTCTATGAAGACGTGTCTCTTGTTATCAAGAGTCTGAAAGAACTAGGCGGTTTTGGTGACGCCTTTTGCTTCTTTTTCTTCTTCATCAGCAAGGTCGATATCGCCTTTGCCTTTTGAAATTTTGATAACGTAAGCTGCAATTCCGAATGCACTCACCACGCCGATGATGGTTGAAAGCTGCATTGGTAGACCAAAGCCCAGTTGACTGTTGTTCAGGATGAATGTGATACACACAGATGTCATGAACACTGCTGGAACCGTTGTTACCCAGTGCAGTTTATTGTGACGAAGTAGGTAAGCCGAAGCTGTCCATAGCATCATGACTGCTGTTGATTGGTTAGCAAAACCGAAGTAGCGCCAGATGATGCCGAAGTCTACTTGAGTCAGGATGCCACCGATAACGAACAGTGGTAGAGCCATCAATAGGCGGTTACGCAGTGTCTTCTGTTCCATGTTGAAGTATTCAGCAAGGATAAGACGGCTTGAACGGAACGCTGTATCACCAGAAGTGATAGGCAGGATAACCACGCCAAGGAAAGCAAGGATACCGCCAAATACACCCAGTAGACCAAATGAAGCGCTGTATACTACGTTACCTGGGCCGCCGTTTGCAATTGCGTCAGACAGAGACTCAACCGAACCGAAGAAAGACAGAGCAAGTGCACACCAGATTAGAGCGATGATGCCTTCACCAATCATTGCGCCGTAGAATACGAAGCGACCGTTCTTCTCGTTTTCCATACAACGCGCCATCAGAGGAGACTGAGTGGCGTGGAAGCCAGAGATAGCACCACATGCGATAGTGATGAAGAGAGCAGGCCAAAGTGGTAGGTCATTCGGGTTCATGTTGGTGAACATGTCGCTGATCTCAAAGCCCCCCATGATTTGGTGTTCGTCAGATAGACCAATCGCAGTGATTAGGCCAACAGACATAAAGATAAGCAGTGCACCGAACAGTGGGTAGAAGCGACCAATGATTTTATCGACAGGGACAATCGTTGCGATGATGTAGTAAGCAAAGATGATAACAACCATCGTAGTTGCAGACATCGCGAAATCAGTTTGGTCGTTCACTAGGTTAGTGATCATACCTGCTGGAGCAGATACGAATACCACACCAACAAGAAGCAGTAGAACAATGGCAAAGATGTTCATAAAGTGTTTTGCGCCATTGCCTAGGTAACGTCCAGTGATGGTTGGAACCGAAGCTCCGCCATTACGGATAGATAACATACCTGAGAAGTAGTCGTGTACTGCACCTGCGAAGATACAACCTAGAACGATCCAAAGCATTGCTGCTGGACCATAAAGGGCACCCATGATAGGGCCGAAGATTGGACCTACACCTGCGATGTTAAGCAGCTGAACTAGGTAAACCTTTGGTGTCGACATTGGAACGTAGTCCACGCCATCTTGCTTAGTGTGAGCAGGTGTTTGGCGTTTTTCATTGATACCGAAAATCTTCTCGATAAAGGTACCGTAAATAAAGTAGCCACCAATGAGTGCTGCGACACAGGTAAGAAACCACATCATAATTTGTTATCCCTGAATGTATTAATTAAGTCAGGGTGTATATTAAAGGAGTCGATGAGAAGAAACTTCCGCTACGAGAGTGAGTGGTCGAATAGCCAATTTAGCGGTGTTATAACTGATTTAGTGGTTTGTTCACTGTGATGAGTGGCCGATATTTCTATCGAGAGGCCTATTAGCTCTATAGAGAGGTTGTTTGAGTTGGCTTAACGGCGACTATTGATTCTGAGTGGTCGGAATGAACCTAAAGTGGCGAACATTAGACAATAAGTGGACATCGATAGGCGTTCAGCGGAGAATCACCACAAAGGCAGCGCTTCGTCAGAAAGTGGTGAAGTAACAATATAAAGGATTGAAATGAAAAAAATAATCGTACTATTCGCCGTGGCATTTAGCCTTGCAGGATGCAGCGCCAATGTTCAAGATTTAGCAGCTGAAGGCAATTGGCAAGAGATTGGCTATCGTGATGGTATCAAAGGCCACACTCAGCGTTCGTATTCAGAGATGACTGAGCTTGGCGCAGTCGATCAAGCGAGTTACACAGAAGGTTATCACCTAGGTGTGACTGAATATTGTAATCCGAACCATGCTTATCAGATTGGTTTATCTGGTCAGGTGTATGAAGGCGTGTGTTCTGGTACGGAAGACGCTCAACGTTTCCGTATGGAATGGCAACGCGGCTGGGACGAGTTCTCAAACGACTATTAAGCCCAAGCTAGCCATAAAAAATTAAAACTAAAAAAAGACCAGTACCGCGTGTGTGCTGGTCTTTTTGTATGTCGTTGAAGTAGCTGTCTAAATGAGAAGCTACAAGCCAAATTAAGATTACTGATTATTCTCGACGGCTTTTCTCAAGAAGCCATTTTGCTTATCAAGCTGAGCCTTGGCTAACTCTAAATCTAGCCCTGTTAGAATCATCAAAATAGATAACTTCACATCGTAATCAGTCGCTTTAAGTGTCGACACCGCCAGTGCTTTATCGCACTCCGTTGCTTGGATAACGATACGAGCGGCGCGGGCAACCAACTTTTCATTGGTCGCTTTTACGTCGACCATAAGGTTTTGGTAGCTCTTACCAATGCGAATCATGCTGGCAGTGGTCAGCATATTAAGCACCAGCTTTTGTGCTGTACCTGATTTGAGTCGTGTTGAACCAGTCAATGCTTCTGGGCCAACCACCGGGCTAATTGCGATTTGAGCGATTTCAGCAATTGGAGAGTCAGGGTTACAAGATAATGCAACCGTTACTGCACCAAGCTGATTGGCATAGTTGAGTGCACCAATCACGTAAGGTGTGCGACCGCTCGCAGCAATACCTACCACGACATCATTTTCTGAAAACTGAATCGCTTTCAGATCTTCAATGCCGAGAGTTAGCGAGTCTTCTGCACCTTCTTTGGCTTTTAAAATCGCCTCTGGTCCGCCTGCAATTAAGCCGATAACCATTTTGTCCGAAACACCGAAAGTCGGTGGGCATTCTGAGGCGTCTAACACACCTAATCGACCACTGGTGCCTGCGCCCATATAAATCAGTCGACCACCGTTTTGAAAGACATGAGCAATTTTATCGACCGCTTTCGCGATCTGTGGCAGTTCCGCTTCAATCGCCAGCGGGACTTGCTTGTCTTGTTGGTTAATCTTTTCAACCACTTCGAGAGAGGTGAGCAGATCAATATCCATAGTGTCAGGGTTTCTCCCCTCCGAAACGAGGTGCGAGAGCGCTGATATGAGAGCGTCGTTACTCATAATGATCCTTAAATGGTGATTCTAAAATGATGGTTCTAAAGTTGTTTAGTCAGCACGATAGAGAACGCCTAGAGAGGCCGCTCTGCTTGCGCCAGTCACTTCTGGTAAATTGCTTGGCAGTTGATGAATATGACGTTGAGCAAGCCACGCAAAAGCCATCGCTTCCATGTAATCGGCGTCCACGCCTTTACTGGTGGTTGAGTCAACCTCCCAACTTGGAAGCAGTTCAGACAGCCTCTTCATCAACAATGGATTTCGTGTACCACCGCCACACACATACAGTGCAGGCTGGTCACCCAAGCGATAAGTCTCCACTTCATTGGCTATCGTCAATGCGGTGTATTCACAAAGTGTGCGCTGAACATCTTCTGCTGCAAGATCTTTAAATTCTGTTAATTGTTGCTCTAGCCACGGTAGATTAAACAGTTCTCTACCAGTACTTTTCGGTGGTATTTGAGATAGATAAGATTCATTTAACAACTGTTCGAGAAAGGCTTGATTGAGCTGACCTTTAAGCGCAAATTGCGCATCACGGTCAAACTTCTCACCCGTGTGTTTATCAACCCAAGCGTCCATCAACATATTGCCCGGGCCAGTATCATAACCAAGTGTTGGCTGATTAGGGCGCAGCACTGAAATATTCGAGATACCACCAATATTCAACACCACAACTGAGCTGTCTTGTGGCTGGAAAATAGTATGGTGGAAGGCAGGGACTAATGGCGCACCTTGTCCGCCTAATGCCATGTCTTTACGCCTGAAATCGGCAACCGTTTGAATCTGTGTTTTAGCGGCAATGATGTTGGCATCACCCAACTGCATGGTAAATGGAGATTCGCCGCTTGGCTGGTGGAATACCGTTTGACCATGATTACCAATCGCAGTCACAGAAGATGCAGGTGTACCTGACTTTTCGAGAAGTTGCAAAACCGCATCGCCAAACAGATGGCCAAGCTGGTGGTCGAGTTCTCCAATGGCAATTAAATCGGTTTTCTGACCAATACAAACTTCAAGCAGACGCGCTTTGAGGTCGTCAGGCATTGGGAACTCATCATGAGCAAGCAATGTGATGCGCGTATCTTCAATCGACACTAAGGCAGTATCAACACCGTCCATACTCGTCCCTGACATCACACCGATATACAGTTCTTTATGATCCATTTCTAAGCTATTGCACTGCATTCTTAAAGTCTTCCACAGATTGGTTTAAAAACATTGTAAAGCAAATTTAAAGAGAATAATCTCGGGAAGTTTATGAAATTAGGTTTAATAAGGGATAAATATGGGACCGTTGTGGGTTGATGTTGCAGGCTACGAGCTGACAGCTGAAGACAGAGAAATTTTAGAGCACCCAACTGTTGGTGGTCTCATCTTATTTGCTCGAAACTACCACGATAGCAAACAGTTATCGGCGTTAAACAAAGAAATTCGTAAGGTAGCGAAACGTCCTATTTTGATTGGTGTTGACCAAGAAGGTGGTCGAGTTCAGCGCTTCCGCGATGGCTTTTCAATTATCCCAGCTGCTCAAGAATTCGCGACTAAGAATAACGGTGAACATTTAGCAGAACAGGCTGGCTGGCTGATGGCGGCAGAATTGATTGCCCACGATATCGATCTGAGCTTTGCGCCAGTATTAGACAAAGGCCATGACTGTAAAGCGATTGGTAGCCGAGCGTTTGGCGAAGATATTGATACTATTGTTCGTCATAGCAGCGCTTTCATCAAAGGCATGAAGTCGGTTGGCATGGCGACGACAGGCAAGCACTTCCCTGGACACGGTGGCGTGATTGCTGACTCACACTTAGAGACGCCATATGACCCTAGAGACGACATCTTTGAAACAGACATGGCAATCTTCAAGGCGCAAATTGAAGCTGGAATATTGGATGCCATGATGCCAGCTCACGTGGTTTTCTCTCACTATGATGATCAACCTGCGAGCGGTTCACAGTATTGGCTGCAGAAAGTATTGAAGCAGCAGCTTGGGTTTAAAGGCTTGGTGTTCTCTGATGATTTAACGATGGAAGGCGCTGCCATAATGGGTGGACCAGCCGACAGAGCGAAAGCGGCCTTGAATGCAGGTTGTGACATGGTGTTGATGTGTAATAAACGAGATGCACAAATTGAAGCTCTGGATAACTTAGCGATTCAAGAGGTGCCTTTAGCCAACTCATTGCTTAAAAAACACAGCTTTGATTTGTCGACACTTCACTCGGATGCTAGGTGGAAAGAGACCTCAGAGACGATTAAGCGAATGCTAGGCAGTGAGTGATAAACAAACACATAATAATTTTAGATAAGGCGATATGATAAATATCGCCTTTTTTGTATGTGTGATCCATGGTTTAAACCTATTTATCTCTTAGAGTGAGCTAAATTCAATATGTAAGATAAAATTTACAGTTAATGTTTTTTATTGTTTACACTTGCAATCGTTTTTTTAGCTGTTATTGTGTTTTTAAAGATTGTTAGCCCAAATGGAAATGTTGGGTGTAAAAATAAATATACAGGTTGAGTTATGCAGAAAAGTGAATTAAGCAATGTCAATATCATCGACGAACAGGTACTGATTACTCCTGAGGAGTTAAAAGCAAAACTGCCTTTGAGTGATAATGCTCGTCGTTTCATTCAAGAGTCTCGTCAAACTATCGCAAACATCATTCATAAGAAAGATCATCGCATGCTTGTTGTATGTGGCCCATGTTCTATCCATGACATTGAAGCTGCGAAAGAGTACGCGAAACGCCTAAAAGCCTTATCTGAGCAACTTAGCGATCAACTGTATATTGTTATGCGTGTTTACTTTGAGAAACCTCGTACCACTGTCGGTTGGAAAGGTTTGATCAATGACCCACATCTAGACGGCACTTTCGATATTGAGCATGGTCTGCATGTTGGTCGTGAACTACTTGTTGAACTCGCTGAGATGGAAATCCCACTAGCGACTGAAGCATTAGACCCAATTAGCCCGCAATACCTAGCAGATACCTTCAGCTGGGCGGCTATTGGCGCTCGTACGACTGAATCTCAAACTCACCGTGAGATGGCAAGTGGTCTTTCAATGCCAATCGGTTTTAAAAACGGCACCGATGGCAACCTAGGCACTGCAATCAACGCAATGCAGGCGGCTTCTTCTAGCCACCGTTTCATGGGTATCAGCCGCGAAGGTCAAGTTGCACTACTAACAACGCAAGGTAACCCAAATGGTCACGTGATTTTACGTGGCGGTAAGCAGACGAACTACGATTCAGTATCGGTACACGAATGTGAGCAAGAGCTGGGTAAATCTGGCTTAGAGGCAGCGCTAATGGTCGACTGTAGCCACGCGAACTCTCGTAAAGATTTCCGTCGCCAACCTTTAGTTGCAGAAGATGTGATTCACCAAATTCGTGAAGGCAACAAATCGATTATCGGCCTTATGATTGAAAGCCATATTAACGAAGGAAACCAATCTTCGGATATACCTCTCAATGAGATGAAATACGGCGTTTCTATTACCGACGCGTGTATCAATTGGGATTCAACTGAGGCACTATTGAAACATGCACATACGGAATTAGTCCCGTTCTTAGAGAACCGCTTGAAAGGTTAGTCAGAGTTTTAAATTTAAGTGCCTCATCTAATGGGGCATTTTAAGATCTGTTGCTAGCGAACCTACGTGATTGTGGGCTGATAGATTGGCACGGGCTTATAGATTAGTAAGGAATAAAATGGCCGTTGAACTGAACGAATTACGCGACCAAATCGATGCTGTCGATAAACAAATGTTGGATTTACTGGCTCAACGCCTTGCTCTAGTAGAGAAAGTAGGCGAAGTAAAAAGTGAACATGGTTTACCTATTTATGTACCAGAGCGTGAAGCTGCGATGCTGGCATCTCGTCGTCAAGAAGCTGAGAAAATAGGGGTTCCACCACAGTTAATCGAAGATATTTTGCGTCGTACTATGCGTGAGTCTTATGCCAGCGAGAAAGATTCTGGCTTTAAGTGTCTTAACCCAGAGTTACGTTCAGTGGTTATCGTTGGTGGTAATGGTCAACTTGGTGGCTTGTTTGGTCGTATGTTCAAACTGTCTGGCTACGAAGTAAAAATCCTTGGCAGCCAAGATTGGGATAAGGCCGACGAAATCTTAGATAATGCTGGGCTTGTGGTTGTTACGGTTCCAATTCACCTAACGGAAGGTGTGATTGCGAAGCTAGGTAATCTACCAAGCGATTGTATTCTATGTGATTTGACGTCAATTAAATCTAAACCTCTACAAGCAATGATGAACATGCATCAAGGCCCAGTAGTTGGATTGCACCCAATGTTTGGTCCTGATGTTCCTAGCCTTGCTAAGCAGGTGATTGTTTACAGTGATGGTCGTGGTTCTGAAAGTTACCAATGGCTACTGAATCAATTTGGTATTTGGGGCGCGAGCCTTTGCCAGATGGATGCAGCTGAACACGATCACGGCATGACCTTGATTCAAGCACTTCGTCACTTCACCTCTTTTGCTTACGGCTTGCACCTGAGTAAAGAGAACCCGAACATTGATCAACTTCTGAAACTAAGCTCGCCAATCTACCGACTTGAGATTGCGATGGTTGGTCGTCTGTTTGCTCAAGACCCGAACTTGTACGGCGATATCATTCTTTCTTCGGATGAGAATATTGAGATGATTCGACGCTTCCATAGCTGTTTCGGAGAAGCGTTAGAAATTCTAGATGGCAAAGATAAGGCTAAGTTTGTTGAGAGCTTCAACCAAGTGAGTGATTGGTTTGGTGACTACTCACAACAATTTTTACAAGAGAGCCAAAGCCTGTTAAAACAAGCACATGACTCGATTCATCGCGGTTAATAGTGTGGTTTGAAAAATAAAAAAGAGCGACCATTTGGTCGCTCTTTTTGTTTGTGTTGAATGCCGATATTGCATCTGGCCTATAGTAGGCGAAATGCATTTGGATCATCATGGGCCAAACGAACAAACCTAGTTAGTCACGATAGGCTCTTTGTTATTCTCGTTCGAGACTCGGTTATCATCGCTGGATACTGTGTCGATAGTTGAACTGATGTAAGGCACGTTAGTTAGGTTGATCTGCAAGCGAACCACGTTATCAATCAGTTGAACCAGTGGACCCCACTTAACTTTTTTCTCTTTCTCGAACACGTAGTTGAAGTTTTCCGGTGTCCAATCCATCAAGTATTGAGGGTTCAATGAACGACCAAGGAAGCGTACTTCATAATGCAGGTGTGGCCCGGTTGAGTTACCTGAGTTACCACAACTCGCAATCACATCACCTTTACTAACAAACTGACCGCTGCGAACTTTGAATTTTTGTAGGTGCGCGTAAGAACTCATGAAGCCGAACGAGTGACGCATAGTAATAAAGTTACCGAAGCCTTTTTTACTTGGGCGTACCGTTTCAATAACTCCATCTGCGGGCGCTACAATATCTTCACCACGCTTACACGTTAGATCGATACCAGTATGTACATGGCGTTTACCTGAAATAGGGTTAGTGCGGCTACCATAAGAAGAAGAGATACGTTGATAAGCCATCGGACTGTCGTTTGGAATCAAACGGAACATTGTCGCTCTTACTGCTGAATCGACTGCAGCCGCATCAATGCGATCTTCTAAAGAAATATCATCGGTAAGCAGTTCTTCATCAGCAAGACCCAGCACGGATTCCACATCAAATACACGCTTACCAAGCAGTTGAATGGTGCCTTCTTTTTCTGTCAATGTTTGCGATAGCGAATGGTTGGTTTCTACCTGCTCAGCGTAAAGAAACTCGGTTTGCTCTTTTTCAACAATCAGCGTTTCAATCAACTGTTGTGCATCACCCGCTTGCATTGCGAGCTCTTGTTTACCTTCGAAGTGCATGTATGCAGCTCCGCCAATTAACAGTGGTACTGAAAACATGGCAGTGGTGCACATGAGCACGGCTTTTCGGCCGAAGTAAAACGTCTGTTCCCCTTGGTTAGAGGGAATAGTAATGGAAATTTTTTTAGACATGGTTCTGTATTAACTAAATGCTTCTAATAGAAAAAAGGGTAATGGAGATATTATTCCTTACCCAAATCGGTAAGGTGTTCAATCTCTCTATAAAGCAGTTCATCGTCGCCGACATTAAGCTCAACAAGGCGCTTAAGGTGGCTGATACTATCAATATCTAAATGCTCTATGCGTAAACGCATTGAGGTATTGATGGTAGAGACTATCGTTGCTTCTAACTGAATATTGATATCACTGTTTTCGAGTTTAAAGCTCACTTGAACAGGGACATCATGGCTAAGTTGTTTTGATTCATTGCATTGAATGAGTAAACCATGGAGTGATAAGTCTTGCACTGAGCCTGATACATTTACGTGTCCTTGTGAGATCTCAGTCGGGACTTGATAAATAACTCGTGAAAATTGACGTCTTTCAACCATAAGTAATCTCTCTATATCGATGCATTACACGTAAGCCAGATATATCAAAGGCCGCTATTATCGCGGCCTTTGTTCAAAATACAAGCTTATTTACTTAGCTATACGCTTGTACTTGATACGGTGCGGCTCTGCCGCTTGTGCGCCTAGAGTCTGCTTAAGCCACTCAGTGTACTCAGTATAGTTACCTTCGTAGAAGTTAACTTGACCTTCATCACGGTAGTCTAAGATATGGGTCGCAATACGGTCAAGGAACCAACGGTCATGCGAGATAACCATTGCACAGCCCGGGAATTCAAGCAGTGCTTCTTCAAGAGCACGTAGCGTTTCAACGTCAAGGTCGTTGGTAGGCTCATCGAGTAGCAGTACGTTACCGCCCGCTTTTAGCAGTTTCGCTAAGTGAACACGGTTACGTTCACCACCAGAAAGCTCACCGATGATCTTCTGTTGGTCGTTGCCTTTAAAGTTGAAACGAGAACAGTAAGCACGCGCAGGGATTTCGAAGTTGTTGATCTTAATGATATCAGCGCCTTCAGAGATCTCTTGGAATACTGTCTTAGTGTCGTCCATGCTGTCACGGAACTGATCAACAGAAGCAAGCTTAACGGTTTCGCCTAGTTCAACTGTACCTGAATCTGGCTGTTCTGCACCGCTTAGCATCTTGAATAGTGTTGATTTACCTGCACCGTTGGCACCAACGATACCGACGATTGCGCCCTTAGGCATGCTGAACGATAGGTCGTCGATAAGAACGCGATCACCAAACGATTTAGTCAGGTTGTTCACTTCAAGAACTTTATCACCTAGACGCTCACCTGGCGGGATGAACAGTTCGTTGGTTTCGTTACGCTTCTGGTATTGGCCAGTTGTCAATTCTTCAAAACGAGCCATACGAGCTTTAGACTTAGCTTGACGGCCTTTAGGGTTTTGACGAACCCATTCAAGTTCTTTCTCGATTGTCTTTTGACGTGCGCTTTCGCCCGCTTTTTCTTGCTTAAGACGCTCGTCTTTTTGCTCTAGCCAAGACGTGTAGTTACCTTCCCATGGGATACCTTCACCACGGTCAAGTTCTAGAATCCAGCCAGCTGCGTTGTCTAGGAAGTAACGGTCGTGGGTAATCGCCACAACAGTACCACTGTAATCAACAAGGAAGTGCTCAAGCCATGCTACTGATTCTGCATCCAAGTGGTTGGTTGGTTCATCAAGAAGCAGCATGTCTGGCTTTTCAAGAAGTAGACGACAGATAGCAACACGACGACGCTCACCACCTGATAGGAATTCAATTTTCGCATCCCACTCAGGAAGACGAAGTGCATCAGCAGCACGCTCTAGAGCAGTCTCTAAGTTGTGACCGTCTTTTGCTTGAATCAGAGCTTCTAGTTCGCCTTGCTCTTTTGCCAGTGCATCGAAGTCTGCATCTGGTTCTGCGTAAGCTGCGTAAACCGCATCAATACGCTTAAGTGCGTCAGCAACGTCAGAAACCGCTTCTTCTACGATTTCACGAACAGTTTTTGATTCGTCTAGCACAGGCTCTTGTGGTAGATAACCTACTTTAAGGCCTTGTTGTGCACGTGCTTCACCATCAATATCAGTATCAATACCAGCCATGATACGTAGTAGGGTAGATTTACCTGAACCATTTAGACCCAAAACACCGATTTTAGCGCCAGGAAAAAAGCTAAGAGAAATGTCTTTAAGAATTTGACGCTTAGGTGGAACAGTTTTGCTCACCCGAGACATGGTATATACGTATTCAGCCATTGCCGATCGATCCTAATTATTGTTCAAAATTGTCTGCTATTTTATACCAATATCCTCAAAGATGTTACTCCTAGGGCAGAAAAGCCACTCTTGAACTAATCCTTACCTATTATTGTCACATTGGTCATTAAAACTATATTTAATGGGCTTCTGAGGCGAAGTGTTAAATATTAATAATATTTACACTCAAATCCTTTACATTTGATGTGATGTCGGGCGTAAATAGACTTCACGTATTCATACACGCACTAAGGAAAGAGCGAATGTTTTTCCGCATTGGTAATACGAAAATTGCTGTGGCTGCATCGGCAATTTTGTCTTCGGTTTCACTGGCTCCAGTCGCTATGGCTAGCAATGCATCCGAGCTTGAAATGCAGCGTGACGTTTATGATAAAGCGCAAGAGGTTTTAGACAGCCGTGATCTAAAAGCTTACTCCGCGCTGCGTAACAAAATTCAAACATACCCTTTAACACCTTACACCGATTATCGGGCCTTTCTGATTGGCTTAGGTGATCGCACACCTGCTGAGGTCGATGCTTTCATTGAAGAGAACAAGGCATTGCCTTTCTCCAATCGAATGCGCGCACCTTATTTGGACTCATTGGCTTCTCAAAAACAGTGGAAGACGATCCTTGAGTTTCAAACCAAAGAGCCTGTCGGTGAAAAATACCAATGTATTTATTATCGAGCGCATTACGAGCAAGGTAACCAAGAGCTTGCCTTTAAAGGAGCTAAACAACTTTGGTTGAGTGGTAGTGGTGTTGATGACGCTTGTGACCCTTTATTTAAAAGCTGGGATCAAGCTGGGCTAAGAACTGATGAGCTGATTCTGGATAGAATGCTGCTAGCGTTCGAGGGCCGTAACGGTAAGTTAATGAGCTATCTGATTAAGCAATTGGATCATGATGAGTCAATTGCTCAAGCGAAGCAGATGAAGGCGTTGTACAACAAGCCTGAAAATGTACTCGCGTTTGCTAAAAAACATCCAGCGAATGAATTCTACCAAGCTCAAACCGAGTTTGCTTTCGAGAAGCTAGCAAGGAAATCATCAAGCAGTGCTCAAAAGGTGTTTGATGATGTCATCAAGGCTCAGAAGTTTTCGAAAGAGAAATCTCAAGAGCTCGCTGATTACCTAACGTTTCGTCTGATCAACACCGACTCTGAAGAGTTAATGGTGTGGCGCGACAAAATGCTCGCGAGTTCATCAAAGCAAGTTCTGCTGGAACGACGTGCTCGCTTAGCAATTCAACATGCCGATTGGACGGGTTTGAAAGAGTGGATAGCGCGCTTGGATGATAAACATCAGGCTTCGCTTCGTTGGCAATATTGGCAGGGCAGAGCTGAAATCGCGACGGGCGATACTGACAAAGGCAATAAGCGACTGTCAGATATCTTGGGTCAGCGTAATTTCTACAGTGTGGCTGCGGCTAAGCAGTTAGGTAAGCCAGTTCAATATCCAACATCGACACTTAAATACAATGCTGAAACAGTGAAGCCATTCGACACCTCTTTGGTGCGTATTGGTGAACTGATTGACCGAGACAAAATTGCGGCAGCGAAAAGTGAATGGCGCTGGTTACTGACCAATGCAGATAAAGAGCAAAAAGAGATGCTTGCCGCTTACGCTGCGACACAGCGTTGGAATCACTTTACCGTAACAGCGAGTATCTCTGCGAAGATGTGGGATAACATTGCGCTGCGCTTCCCTGTTGCTCATAAGTGGTGGTTTAACTTCTACGCTGAAAAGCACGATCTCGATCCAATCACTTTGATGTCTTTAGCAAGACAAGAGAGCGCGATGGATTCAGAAGCTCGCTCTCCAGTTGGCGCGCGTGGCATTATGCAAATTATGCCCAAGACGGCGCAATACACAGCGAACAAACATAAGATTAAGTATCAGGGCAGCGATGATCTTTATGATGTCGGCAAAAACATTGAGATTGGCAGTCACTACTTAGATGGTTTACTCGCTCAATATGATGACAACCGTATCTTTGCGTTTGCGGCTTATAATGCTGGACCTAGCCGTGTGAAACAGTGGCGTTCACGCAGCGATGAAAAGCTCGATGCCTTTGCATTTATCGAAATGATCCCATTCAAAGAGACACGTGGCTACGTTCAGAATATCTTGATGTTTGAGACCTACTATCGAGATATCTTGGGTGAGAAAGGGACGTTTTTAGCGCCCCATGAGGCAAAAACGAAATACTAAGCCTTCGGCATTTGGCCCGAAACTGAGTAAGAATAAAGGCAGTGAGTGCTAACCATTTCCACTTACTGCCTTTTTACATTGGATCGCATCAAGTGTTTCGGTATAAAGTGTTAAACGCTTTCAATCGTTAAGCGACTCTTTAAAGTCAGAATTTAAAAGTAAGTGTAGAGATATGGCATCACAACCTGAATATGATAATTGGCAACAACTGATGGACTTGGTAAAGACGGCTGTCGAAAAAGATCAGCACGAGCTGTTGTTGACTATGATGATGACACCAGACGAGCGAGATGCTCTGGTTGCTCGAATTAATATCTTCTGTGAGCTGATGAAAGGCGATATGTCTCAACGACAGGTGAGTCAAATGCTGGGCGTAGGCGTAGCGACGATAACCAGAGGCTCAAATGAGCTAAAGGCCAAATCTGAGCAAGAGAAAGTCGTGATCGCCGACCTATTGCTAAAGTAATAATGGAATTAAGCTATCACGCGATAGTATGAATACGAATTCGATAAAAAACGCTAACTGGATGTTAGCGTTTTTTGTTTCTGAAGATTGTTCTTGGAATCTTTTGAAGTTTAAGGAAGCCTCAAATACTAAATAGGAAAGTGTTCAGGATTCACAAATGGGATCAGAGCCAAAATTAAAGCTTGATGATAGACCGAACTGCGTGACAATTGGTTATGTGTCAGTAGGCCAATGGCACCACCTTTCTGTTTGATATTGTCGGTACCAAACACTTCATCCATCACATCCCCTAACTCGTTTGCATGCTCTAGTTTCTCAAGCACGGCTGGTGGCAGCATCAGACTTGCTGAACGAGACTCGCCACGTTGGCCATTCGTTTCGATCACCATCCAGGCAAAGGTGACGTTTGTTTCTATTCCCGCTTCTAGACCAACATAGAAGTCTGCATCAGGCTGAGCTTGAGTTGCGTTGTGAACTCGATTCACGGCACCTTGATAGGTTTCATCATTGCTCATCGGTTGATCGGCGACACCACTAGGGACGCTGATGCCTTGGAAATCAAATTCAGTATCAGGAAAAGCAGATAAGAACGCACTTTTAACGGCGTTTATTTTAGCTGGGTTCAGCGATGCGATGATTACAGATTTCATGTGTCGGATTCTTTTTGTTGTCGATTAGATTGAGTTGATGTTGTCGGTACCAGTCACTCAACTCTTCTAGTGGCATGGGTTTACCAAAGTAATAGCCTTGCAGCATATCGCACTGTGCATCCTGTAACCACTGGTGCATGTCTTGAGTTTCAATCCCTTCGGCGGTGACCTTTTTCCCCTGAGCATGACACAACCCGATAACCGGTTTTACGATGTTCTGGTTATTGGTCTCAATCAAGGTATCCAAAAACGCTTTATCCAATTTAATTTTCTGAGTTGGATACTGCACCAGTTGAGTGATAGAGGTGTAACCGGAACCAAAATCATCAATCGCAAGTCGATAGCCCATGCATGCCAGCTCATTCAGCAATGGGAAGCCTTCTGAGTTTGAGTAAAAGGTTTCAGTGATTTCAAAATCGATTAGGCTTGGTGGAATTCGATTTAACTCCGCGTGTTCTTTAATGAAACCCGCAAGGTGAGTGGTTTCAATGCCAGCAGAAGATAAGTTGATCGACAATTGAATCGAGTGATCAAATTGAGTCTGAAGTCGATGGAATGAAGCAAACGCATTCTGTATTACCCAGCGGTCAACATGTTCGAACAGCCCGGTTTGTTCGGCTATTGGAATGAACTCATCCGGTGGAACCAAACCAAGTTGCTTTGAATTCCAACGTAATAACACCTCAACGCCAATAACATCAGTCCCGGTAGAATCCATGTAGGGCATGTAAACGAGCCTGAATTCATCATCAAAATTCTTACCTCTAAGCGCACGTTCAATGTCTGCTTGGCGCTGAATGGCTTTGTCTAAATCCCGTGAATAGTCAGCAAATTGGTTTTTACCGGCACGCTTGGCTTGGTACATCGCAGTATCCGCGTTGGACAGTAGCTTCTCGATTGAGTTGCCATCATTAGGGTAGGTCGCAATACCAATACTGACCGTGATCGGAAAGCTGCCTGATTCGGTGACAAAACCTTTTTGCAGTGGAGTCAGTAAATCATTCGAGAATCGATGCGCGACATTTCCTCGGTGACTAGGAGCGTTAATGTAGACAACGAACTCGTCTCCAGAAAGTCGGGCTGGCATACAATGAGCGTCGAACTCCTCTTTATAGTGACGACAAATATCTGAAATACGCTGAGCAAAAGAGACCAGAATCGAGTCGCCGATTTGATGTCCGTATTTGTCGTTCACAAACTTGAAGTTGTCCAAGTCAAAATAGAGAACCCAGGTTTCGGTATTCGAACTCGGTTTTGGCAACGATTGCTGAACGAAGGTTTGAAACTGATGCCTATTGGCTATTTGGGTTAACTGATCATTTTCGGCCAAGAGCTTGGTCTGTTGGTAGGTGTTATCTAACTCTTGGTACATGTCATAAAAACGCTGTGATAGGCGGCCAAGCTCATCACGAGTGCCCAAGCGTTCGATGTTCTTACGTTGTTTTTTTTCGACTTGCTGTAGCTGTCGATCGAGCCGCGTTATTGGAGTAATCACAGTGCGAGACAGAAGCATGAGTAGAAGAGCGACAGTCACAAACGCAGACAGGGCAAACGACAAACTCAGCTTGTTCCAAATTGAATCGAGCTTGTTTTCTAATAGGAATTGCGCCGGATCGACTGTGGCGTACAGTTCTGGAGCAAGCTTGACTGAGTGGGTGACATCATTTTCCAAAGAAACCGCTATGGATGTGAAGAATAAACTGGTTTGGTAGTCGAACTCTATCTGTTTTCTCAGCGCATTAAATTTGTCGAGAGAGACAGAGACAACAACAAAGAACACATCGTCGGGTTGATTGTTAACGGTTGGGAAAATCGCTTTTCTATCTACCTTGTCATAGTGAACCAACATCCCTTCGCCTTGGGAGTTTTGAATATAGTTGGTACTCGATGTTGCTAAGGTGTCTTGATAGTGCAGGTCAACATACTCCAATATCTTACTGTCAATCTGAGTGCGTGAGTCATTGCTATTATCCGCGTAATAACGCAGTTTTCGATCACCATTAAGAAGCGCTAAACCTGTATAGCTTTCATCGTCATCTTGCAGGAAATGAATGGCTTCTCGAAGATTACTGACCAGTTCAAGATCGCGAGATAGATTTTGATCAGTGAGAAAATAACGCTTCACCATATCACTCTGGGTCAAGGTGTAAGAGTAGCTATTGAGGAACGAACGAGATTGGCGAAAGTATCCGGCTAGTTTTTCCATGTTCAGTTGAAGTGCGTTGTCTTCGCGTTTGATGAAACTGCTTTTTTGCGTCGAATAAATAATATAGCTAGAAGCCGCGGTACTGATCAGTATCACAGGGGCTATTAGTAGTAAGATTTTAGTACTTAGCTTCATAGTTAATGACAACACTATTTATAAATTAAGCGCATAAGTTTATGTTACTTAATGCTTACTCGCTATTAATTATACGTAGTTCGATGATTTCCTGTGAAGGGGGTAAGGTTTTGTCTTTATTGATAAAAAAAGCCACTAATGAGTTTTTGTTAGAAAGGCTCAAGTAGTGGAGAGAGTAAGCGTGCCGAATGTGCGAAACAAGTGAATTGTGTTTCAGGCATGCTAGGGTGAGTTTTCTTAGCGAGAATAGTACTCGACTAGAGGGTGATTTAAGTATTTGGCCTGCTGTAGGCCAAATACTTATGTTAGCTAAAAGCTGATACTCACTTTCAGCTATGACAACTTAACTTGAGTCGCTTTGATGTTCTCACTTGGGTAGCAACCCAACACCTTAAGGTGGCGAGTAATGGCTGTTAGTTCCGTTATCGCTTGTTGCATATTATCTGAATCCAGATGCGCCTCTAAATCGACATAGAACATCTCTTCCCAAGGGTTACCCATGATAGGACGAGATTCTAGCTTAGTCATGTTGATGCCTAAGCGTTGCAGGATCAGTAGTGTTTCTACCAAAGAACCCGCCTCTTGAGATGTCGACATGATGAGCGTTGTTTTCGCTGGTATTTGAGTCGATACTTCAACAGGCTTACGCGCCACAACGATGAAACGAGTGTGGTTCTCTGTTTGGTTTGCAATATTGCTCTGGATTGGCTGTAGTCCATAAAGCTTACCGCTCGATGCATTACCAATAGCAGCTACGTCATTACCACCCAATTCTTTAACTTTTTTCATTGCATCAGCGGTGCTTGCGCAAGACTCAAGGTTGACACCCTTAAGGCGGCTCAAGAACTCACTGCATTGTTGATGAGGTTGTGGGTGCGAGTAGAGTGTTTTGATGTCTTCTAAACGGATATCACTTTTAGCAACAAGGCAGTGCTCAATCGGTTGAGAAAGTTCGCCAACAATGTATAGAGTCGTATGCTGTAACAGGTCGTAGACCTCGTTAATTGACCCTGAACTGGTGTTCTCAATCGGCAGGACACCGTAGTCGGCATGGCCAGACTCTACTGTTGATGCGACTTCTTTGAAGTGATTACAGTTCAGCTCAATCAATTCCATATTCTTGCGGCTGAAGTATTCGCGGCTCGCAAGGTGAGAATACGATCCCTTAGAACCTAAGAATGCAACGCGAGCCAATGGTTTACGGCTTTGCGGGTTCGCTAGGTTTTGTAAGTATGACTGTTGTAGTAAAACGGAATCTTCGATGATGGTGTGAAACAGCTTGGTAATGTACTGCGCATCAAGTTCGTATTTATCTTTGCCGTTGTTGATCAGCTTAACTAATAGTTGTTGTTCTCGTACTGCATCACGAACTGGTTTTGATGTCTCTACTTTGCTTTTAGCGACTTCGATACTTAGCTTGCGACGCTCTGAAAGTAACTTCAGGAGTTCGTCGTCTAAATCATTAAGACGAAGGCGGATATCATCCAGTGAAATTGAGCGGTCAGTCATAAATGTGTCCTTATAAAAAAGCCTCCCTAGTGTGGGAGGCTTCTTGTTCGTTTTTGACTTGTTTTTCTAAAACGACTTAGCCTCCGATTTACGGAAGAAAAAAGAAGTCAAAAATAAACAAAGATTGAGTGTGCATAAAAAGTGATTGTTTTATGAATGTTTAAACACAATAAGCAAGCGAGCTACGAGCGTCAAGCAAAAAAATAGCGCCCTGAGGCGCTATTTTTTAATCTGTTCTCTTTCCTTATTCTACTTCAGCTTCTAGCTCTTCGATTTCAGGCTTTTCAGCGCGGCGCGCTTCAGGTTTATGGCGTAGCTTGTTGAGTTGACGCTCTAGTTTTTGTTCTACTTCGTTGATCGCTACGTAGAGGTCGTCATGGATTGATGAAGCAACAAGTTGGCCTTTTGGTACGGTTAGAACCGCTTCAAATTTTTTCTTCTTGTTTGGTTCTTCGCTAAAGCTCGCTTGGCAGCCAATGATGTCTACTTGCCATTTATCCAGCTTTTTAAATTTGCTTTCTATGTGATCACGGATTGCAGAGGTAATGTCGATGTTTTTACCAGTGATGTTCATTTTCATAGAAGTTTTCCTCTGTTGTATCCCTCATGGGTTAACTTCAGATTACGACTTTTAGGAATAAAGAATGTGATCTAGATCTTATTTTGGTTGGGTGGGATAAGCATTAAAATCAAATGTGATCTTACGCAAGTCTTAGTATCTTTTTGGCGAAAAATGCTTGTTATCCTTATGAAAAACGATAACTTGGAGGCAAGGCTTCGCTAAAAATTAAATCAGTTTTTAGGGACGTCCTACAGCCTATGGAAAGTGCTTGATTGAAATTTACTCAATAGTGTTTTGTGATATAGGTCTTGTAATATAGGTCGCTACATAAGCTTCTTCAGAATTAGATAAACAAAAGCCGCATAAGTATTCTTATGCGGCTTTTGTGTTTTTTAGCTTTACCTAATACCTTTGGCTCCCCAGCTCTGGGATGGAGGCGATCCTAGTCGTTAGTGTTCAGTAATCTCGCTGTGCCGTCCTCTCGGATAGCATTGATAGCTTGTAATTGTTTATAGATTACGAAGTAACGATTGATGTTGGCAACATAGGTTACGGGTTCTTTACTCACGTATTTGCGAGTGATGATTTCTACGTTTTTAAACCAGATGTTTGGGTTGTAACCTTTCTGCTTGGCAATGCTCCTCATCTTTCTGATCTTAGCAGGACCAGCGTTGTAAGAAGCCAAGGTAAAGTAGATTTGATTGTCGGGTGATATTGCCGGGTCGTCAAAATATCGGTCTTTGATAAAGCGCATATACTTCACACCCGCATGGATGTTGTTATCCACCTTATGGATGTTCTTGATGTTGACGTTTTTATCTTTGGCGGTACTCGGTAATACCTGCATCACACCAATAGCCCCGCGATGAGAAATCCGGCTCTGATCCAGTCCTGATTCTTGGAAACCTTGAGCTGACATCATCAAAGGATCAAATTCATACTTGCTCGAATACTTTTCAAAGACATCTGAGAGTTTAGCTACTCGGTCTACTTTATTGGGGTTGAGTGCTCGGCCTAACCAGCGAGTATTGTCGATGTATTTCTGGTAGATGACATTCCCAAGCAGGGTGCCTGTTCGTGCGGTCTTGACGTATTTGTTTATCTCTTTCTTCAGTTGAGGGCTGTCTTTTCTTAAAGCCCAAGCAATACGACCATTTTCTCGTAAAGGTAAGTCGTTATGGACTTGAATGTTTTCCATTACATCGATCCAGAGCTTGGCTTTATGGTTATCCAGAATTGTGCCTTGTATATAACCTTGGTTAACCAGTTCTATCAGCTCGTAGTCTTGTAATGACTCCTCGATAAAGTGGACATGCAGTGGTGGTAAACCTAGCTCGTTAAGCTCCTTATTGACTCTTTGTACACTCTCGAAGTAACTCGAGCTTGCTCGTATCCACACCTCTTTGCCACTCAATTGCTTGATTTCGGTGATAGGTTCGGCCTTTTTCCCTGTGATAATGAGTTCTTTGCCATCTTTAATCATCGGATCCGAAAAATCGATGGTTCGTAATCGTTTATCGGTGATCGTTAGGTTAGCGACAGCGACATCACCATAGCCAGACTCTAAAGAGGGAAGTAGATCATCTCGTTGCACGGGGATGACTTGAACATTGAGGTAGGGATGTTTCTTACGAAGGCTTTTCTCAAAGTGGTAGAGCATTTCTGCCACGATGCCTTTTGGCTTGCCATCCTCGATGTAATAGAAACCAAGATCGGCAGACACTAGCACTCTAACCGTTCCTTTGGTTTTGAGCACATCCAAGTCACCCATGTAAGGCTTATTGCTTAATGGAGACAGTTCTAATGCGTAGGATAAGTGGCTAAATAGCGATATCCAGATAAATAATAACAACCTACTCACATCCACACTCCATGTTGATGTTTTGTTAAAAGTTATCTTTTGAAGATACCGTGTATTATGCGATCCATCAAGTTTGCGATATGTAGATGAAAAAAAGCGCGCTAGTAAATTAGCGCGCTTTTAGGATTGAGATGTAAGAGATTTGATTAAGGTAGTGGGTTTAACTCAATCAACTTTTCTGTTCTTAACACAGCGTCATCTAGGCCGAGTTGTTGATAAGCTTTTAGCTGGATATCTAAAGACTTACGCGCAGCAATGGTGTCTGGGTAAGTTTTTTGCAGCTCTTGCGTTCTGTTGATCGCAGCAATCCAAGCTTCGCGGCGTAGGTAGAAATCAGCGGTTGCTAAGTCATACTCTGCTAGGCGGTTCTTAAGTGCGAACATGCGTTTTTGTGCATCTTCAGCATAAGGGCTACTAGGGAAACGTTCGAGTAGTCGCTTGAAGTCAGCAAACGCAAGTTTCACTGGTTCAGGATCTCGGTCACTACGGTCGATATTAAAAATATCGTGCATGAAGTTTCGGTCTTGCGCCATGTGCGTTAAGCCGCGCATGTAAAGAACCCAGTCTTGTTTCTCATGCGTTGGGTTCAAACGTAGGAAACGTGAAATGGTAGCGAGGCCAAGTGCCAAGTCATCATTTTTGTAGTAAGCGTAAATCAGATCGAGCTGTACTTGCTCAGAATAGGCGCCGAATGGGTAACGTGAGTCTAGGGCTTCTAGCTTTTCTATTGCTGAAAGCCAGCTACCGCTCTGCAGTGATTCTTGAGCGTCAGAGTAGAGAACCGATGGTGGTACATCTGGCACTATCTCTTCACTACTTGAACAACCAACCAAGAGTGATACGGCTAATAGACCCGATAAAGTAAGGTGTTTCATGTCAGGCGTCGATTCCTTGAATTAAATATTTCGTAAGCTTCCGTTACTTTCTAACCAGTAACAGATACAATGATGCAATTATTCTATTTTATCCATACTAATGGGTATTAGTCTCACGGTTTTTAAAAAAGTTCGATATGGCTCAGCAGATCACATTAACAGACACAGTAAAAAGCAGCCAGTTAGGTCAACGTTTAGACCAAGCTGTCGCTGAACTATTTACCGATTTTTCTCGCTCTCGCATTAAAGAGTGGCTTCTTGACGGCAAAATCCAAGTGGATGGCGAAGTTATTACAAAGCCGCGCGTTAAGGTTTTGGGCGGTGAAGAGATCATCTTGCAAGCTGAACTTGCAGATGAAGAGCGCTGGGAAGCACAAGATATTCCTCTAAACATTGTCTACGAAGATGATGACTTATTGGTTATCAATAAGCCTCGCGATCTGGTTGTACACCCAGGCGCAGGCACACCGGATGGAACCATACTAAACGCATTGCTTTTCCATTACCCACAGATTGCAGAAGTGCCTCGTGCAGGTATTGTGCACCGTCTTGATAAAGACACAACAGGTCTTATGGTTGTGGCTAAAACGGTTCCAGCTCAAACTCGTCTTGTGCGTGCTCTTGCTAAGCGTCGTATTACTCGTGAATATGAAGCAATTGCAATTGGCAAAATGACCGCTGGTGGTGTGGTAGAGAAAGGCATTAGCCGTCATGCAACTAAGCGTACCTTGATGGATGTAAATGAATTAGGAAAGCCAGCGGTAACTCACTACCGTGTTGCTGAGCACTTCCGCGAGCATACTCGTATTCGTCTACGCCTAGAAACGGGTCGTACTCACCAAATTCGTGTTCACATGTCATACCTTCAGCATCCGCTGCTAGGTGACGTTGCATACGGTGGTCGTGCTCGTATTCCAAAAGGTGCATCTGAAGAACTAACAACAATGATTCGTTCTTTTGATCGCCAAGCACTGCACGCCGTTATGCTTAAATTTGTTCACCCAATTACAGGTGAAGAAGTTGAGTTCCACGCTCCTGTGCCAAATGACATGGTCGTGATGGCTGAAGCGTTACGTGTTGATGCGCGCGAAAACTTGGAAGACGACATTTAATCATGTCGATGATCATCCCTAACTGGAATGCACCAAAAAACGTGAAAGCATTTGCTTCGACACGTTTTGATGGTTTTTCTACTGGTGCGTATCAAGGATTAAACCTAGGTACGCATGTTGGGGATGATGCTTCGCTTGTTGAAAACAACAGAGCCTGGCTCAAGCAACACGCTAATATGCCTGCCGCTCCGGTATGGCTACATCAAACTCACTCAACAGATGTCGTTACGCTTTTACACCCTACGGCAGATATTCTTGATGCTGACGGTGCATTTACCACAGCTAAAGATGTTGTTTGTTCTGCGATGACAGCCGATTGCTTACCTGTAATCCTTACTGATACCAAAGGCACTCAAGTTGCTGCAGTTCATGCTGGTTGGCGTGGTCTTGCTGGTGGCATTCTTGAAAATGCCGTCGCAAAGTTTTCAAACTTAGGTTCAGAGAATAAGATCATTGCTTGGCTTGGTCCTGCAATAGGCAAACAAGCTTTTGAAGTAGGCGATGATGTGTTGGAAGCTTTCGTTAGTTTTGACTCTCAAGCTAAGCTCGCATTTGAAGCCAAAGCTGAACCAGGCAAATGGCTAGCGAATATGTCTCAGCTTGCAACGCAACGACTGAACAAAGTTGGTGTAACTTCTGTGACAGACTCTAATCTATGTACCTTCGCTGATGCCGATACGTTCTATTCTTATCGTCGTGATGGTATTACTGGACGCCAAGCTACTTTTATTTGGTTAGAGTAACCTTTAACTAGTGCAACCAGTCATCCAGCTCATTTATATTTTTATAACAGCTCTATTCTTCATTCTTATCCCTTGAAAATCCGCGTTACCGTATCCATCTTCTAACCATAAGATAAACATATCTAAGAGTAGGAAGGTTGGCATGCGTCTCGATCGATTCACTAGTAAATTCCAAATTGCGATATCTGATGCTCAGTCGCTCGCATTAGGTCGTGATCACCAATATATAGAGCCTGTGCACCTAATGGTGTCTTTGCTTAATCAAGATGGTAGTGCAATTCGTCCATTGCTCACCATGCTGAATATTGATGTGGTTCAATTGCGTTCAAAGCTAAGCGAAATATTAGACCGTGTACCGAAAGTAAGTGGTATCGGTGGTGATGTTCAACTGTCGAATGCAATGGGTACTTTGTTCAACCTATGTGACAAGGTCGCACAAAAGCGTCAAGACACATACATTTCTTCGGAAGTCTTCCTACTTGCCGCAATTGAAGATAAAGGCCCTTTAGGTAACCTGCTTAAAGAGCTAGGTCTTACTGAGCAAAAATTATCTCAAGCTATCGAGCAGGTTCGTGGCGGTCAAAAAGTTGATGACCCAAATGCCGAAGACCGACGCCAAGCGTTAGAGAAGTTCACCATCGATCTGACTGAAAGAGCGGAGCAAGGCAAGCTGGATCCGGTAATTGGCCGAGATGACGAAATCCGCCGTACTATCCAAGTACTTCAGCGTCGTACTAAGAACAACCCAGTCATTATCGGTGAACCTGGTGTTGGTAAGACAGCTATCGTTGAAGGTTTGGCTCAGCGCATTATTAACAATGAAGTGCCAGAAGGTTTAAGAGGCCGACGCGTACTTTCATTAGACATGGGTGCTTTGGTAGCTGGCGCTAAATATCGTGGTGAGTTTGAAGAGCGTTTGAAGTCAGTCCTCAATGAATTGTCTAAAGAAGAGGGCAATATCATTCTCTTCATCGATGAAATTCATACTATGGTCGGCGCTGGTAAAGGTGAAGGCTCTATGGATGCCGGTAACATGCTAAAACCAGCGTTGGCTCGTGGTGAACTCCACTGTGTTGGCGCAACGACTCTTGATGAATACCGTCAATACATAGAGAAAGATCCAGCGTTAGAGCGCCGCTTCCAAAAAGTGCTTGTCGATGAACCAACGGTTGAAGACACGGTGGCGATTCTTCGTGGTTTGAAAGAGCGCTATGAACTTCATCATCATGTAGAAATTACCGACCCAGCAATCGTGGCTGCAGCAACACTATCTCATCGATACGTTTCTGATCGTCAACTGCCGGATAAAGCGATTGATCTGATTGATGAAGCGGCTTCGAGTATCCGTATGCAGATCGACTCAAAACCTGAGTCGCTAGATAAGCTCGAGCGTAAAATCATTCAATTGAAGATCGAGCAGCAAGCTCTTACCAATGAAAATGATGAAGCCAGTGAAAAACGCCTTCGAACATTACAAGAAGAGCTTTCTGACAAAGAACGAGATTTCGCAGAGCTTGAAGAAGTGTGGAATGCAGAGAAAGCCGCGCTTTCTGGCACGCAACACATCAAGTCAGAGCTAGAACAAGCTCGTATGGATATGGATTTTGCGAGACGTGCTGGTGATCTTAACCGAATGTCTGAATTGCAATACGGTCGAATCCCAGAATTAGAGAAGCAGTTAGATCTTGCGACTCAAGCTGAAATGCAAGAAATGACGCTGCTGCGTAATAAGGTCACTGATGCAGAAATTGCAGACGTGCTATCGAAGCAAACAGGCATACCTGTTTCTAAAATGCTAGAAGCCGAGAAAGAGAAGCTTCTTAAAATGGAAGGTGTTCTACATAAGCGAGTTATTGGCCAAGCGGAAGCAGTCGAAGTGGTATCGAATGCGATTCGTCGTAGCCGTGCAGGTTTATCTGATCCAAACAAGCCGATTGGATCTTTCTTATTCCTTGGTCCAACTGGCGTTGGTAAAACGGAGTTGTGTAAAACACTCGCGAACTTCATGTTTGATAGTGACGATGCAATGGTGCGTATCGACATGTCTGAGTTTATGGAGAAACACTCTGTTGCTCGTTTGGTTGGTGCTCCTCCGGGTTACGTTGGATATGAAGAAGGTGGTTACTTAACAGAAGCAGTGCGTCGCAAGCCTTATTCAGTGATTTTGCTAGATGAAGTAGAGAAAGCGCATCCTGATGTTTTCAATATCTTATTGCAGGTGCTTGATGATGGACGCTTAACTGATGGACAAGGTCGTACAGTCGATTTTAGAAACACGGTAGTGATCATGACATCCAACCTTGGCTCTTCGAGAATTCAAGAGAACTTCAATACGCTCGACTACCAAGGAATAAAGAATGAAGTGATGGAAGTGGTAGGTAAACATTTCCGTCCTGAGTTTTTGAACCGAGTTGATGAAAGCGTGGTGTTCCATCCATTGGGTCAAGAGCACATTCAGTCGATAGCCGCTATTCAGCTTGAGCACCTTAAGAAGAGAATGGAAGACAATGGTTATGAGCTTGAAGTTTCGGATAAAGCACTCAAGTTAATTTCTCAAGTTGGTTTTGATCCAGTATATGGTGCACGACCTTTGAAAAGAGCGATTCAACAAAGTGTCGAGAACCCGTTAGCGAAAGCGATACTGGCAGGAAAAATTAATCCAGATAAGAAAGTGCAGCTATTAGTAAACAACGACCGCATTATTGCTCACCAATAGTTGAAGTAAGAACGGTAGGTACGATTGGCCGAAATTAAGGCTTAATCGTACCTATTTTAAACGCTTTGTGTGAATAGTGTTCGAACGGTCGCCGGTGGCGGCTTTTTTTCGTTTTTAGCCTTGTACAAAGGATTATTCTCTCTATAATGCGCCTCCGTTGCCAAGGATAACCAAGCGGTTTGAACTGAGTAACAAGACGGTGATAAGCATTTAAGATGCTTTGAAAAATTAGCTGGAAAAAGTGTTTGACACTGGAATCTAATCCGCTAGAATGGCCGTCCACTTCGAGAGGCTCCTTACTAAAAGGAATGCTCAACAAGTAAAGCTCTTTAACAATTTAA
>NZ_JBFROW010000036.1:0-18126 GCF_041471665.1 Vibrio sp. 10N.261.51.F11
CTTAAGTGAACGGCATTAGACCTGGTGGTCGCTTTTTAAAATTGAGTGTTTTATCTATACGGCAATTGAGCTCTAAACTAACGGGCGACTAAAGAAGGCCACGTGCTTTTAGAATTGCGGTTTTGAAATCATCTTCTTGGTCTTTTTTCAGGCCCGGGATCATCTCATCTTTTTCGCTGTTGCGCATTTTTAGGTGATAGATAAGAACATCGTCAGTCAGTTCTTCAAGCTTGCCTTGGTAGCCCGCTTCTTTTGATAGCTTAATGATGAACTCTAATAGGTTAAGCTCTTGATCTTTCTGCCACTCAGGCTCCATCAGTTCAAGCAGTTCTTCAATGCGGTGACACTTCATACTTTATTTCTCCACAAATTTTATAATGATTTGTGGCTAAGGTATCAAATCGGGTAGGGAATACCAATGTGTAAACACATTTCAAGATGGGAGCGGGCAAGAAAAAAGCGCAGTAAAAACTGCGCTTTTTGTTAAGCGGCTTTAATCACTTTCGTTGTAGTCGGTGCTAATAAAGCAGTCTTCTCAACTAGAGTCATTGTAGGAGCCAATTTCTTAGCCGTTGGAGCAGCAACAAAGCCACTACGACGACGCATCGCACTACGGTTGGTGTGCGAGAACCTGACAGCTGTTGGGCGCATTAATTTACCTAACGGTCAGGCATATCCATTGCCAATCTAATGGCCTGATTTACCATGAGCTCCACCTCAATTGCTTGAAGCGTCACTCGTCTGGCTTTCGCCAATCCGAAGAATAAATCAGGATAATGATATGCATGCATATCAAGGCTTAGATTATCACTATCTAAGTTATCGATCGACGCCTGAGTGATAAATAGACGATATTAGAGCTAAAATAGTGTGAGCAGTATATTTGAGTTTGAACCTCTTTCAGGCTTAAGATGATGCTTTAAAGGAGGTGCATATGTCGTTCTTAAAGAAAACGTTAGCAAGTTTTGGAATTGGATCTGCCAAGGTGGATTCTGTATTGCAACAGGAAGTGCTTTATCCAGGCAAGAAGGCGAGCATTATTGTGCATGTCTATGGTGGCGCTCAGCCACAAGAGATCGACAATATCGATCTCAACTTGTGCTGTCGTTACGTCAAAGAAATTACTATGAATTCGCAAAGGCAAGAGGGCGGTCAAACACGTCGAATGCACCAGACATACTCGTTGGCCAAATGGAGCCTGCCGTATGCCTTTGTTATTCAGCCGGGTGAAACCCGTGATTTTGAATGTGAGTTTGATGTCCCGCTGAACACACCTGTCACGATTGGTGATTCAAAGGTGTGGCTAGAAACCGGGCTCGATATTGCGATGGCGATTGATCCATCGGATAAGGATATTTTAACGGTTCGCCCAGATGCACTTCTTGATGGTATTTTTAATGAACTAGAAGCTCAAGGTTTACGCATTCGCCAAGTTGAGTGCGAAGCAGTAGAGGGCTTTGAACTGCCATTTGTTCAAGAGTTTGAGTTTGTCCCTACCACTGGTCCATATCATGGCCGCTGGCGTGAACTGGAAGTGGTTGCTCATCGTGATGAAACCGAGCTTAAGTTGTGGTTTGAGATAGACCGTAATCGCGATGGTGCAAAAGGCATGTTGGCGAGCTTGTTAGGCATTGGCCAACTGCAGCGTCAATTGAGTGTGCCATTGGATACGTCACCACAAGATGCGGGCAAGATGGTACTTGAGTATCTAGACAACGCATCTTAGTTAGCTCTTTGGTTCTGTAGCTTTAGAGACCTTAGCTTCATCACACCGTTTAGGCGTTATTAATGTCATAAAAATTTAAGCTTACACGTGTAAGCTTAATGTGCAATACTAGGCAAATCGAACATTTACTCTAGTAGGATAATCATGTCTGCATCATCGGCGAGCGAATACAGTGACATCGAAGAACGCGCCAATGCGATAACCCATGGCTTGGGTGTTGTGCTTGGCGTGGTTGGTTTAGTCCTGCTGCTGATTCGTGCGTTTGACCATCAAGCCGACATACTGACTATTGCGAGTATGGCGGTATATGGCAGCAGTATTATCCTACTCTTTCTCGCTTCCACGCTTTATCACTCGATCACCACAGAAAAGACCAAGCGATTACTGAAAACTCTCGATCACTGTGCGATCTACTTATTGATCGCGGGCAGTTACACGCCATTTTTATTGGTGAGTTTAAGAACACCATTGGCGATGGGTTTGATGGCAGTGATTTGGGGTATCGCGCTAGTCGGAATCATTATGAAGATTGCCTTCGTCTACCGATTTAAGCGTTTGTCATTGGTGACTTACTTGGCGATGGGTTGGTTATCGCTGATTGTGGTTTATCAACTGGCGATGAATATCGAGATGGGTGGTTTGGTGCTACTAGCACTCGGTGGCGTGATTTACTCGTTGGGTGTGATTTTCTATGTGGCAAAACGCATCCCTTACAATCATGCCATCTGGCATTTGTTTGTGTTGGCGGGCTGCGCTTGCCATTTCTTCGCTATTTATTTGTACGTGACTCCGGTTTAGCGAGCCAGTACCTCAGTAATCTCAGCTTTAATCTGATATTCAGGGTGTTGTTCTAGGTCGAGCTTGATGAGCTTGCCTTCTTCACCCGTCTTTGGTCGTAGGTATGTGTCGGCCATTCGTTTGATTGATTTCCACACAGCAACTTCTTCTTCTGCCAACAACTCACCTTCTGCAGTAAATACGCTGATGTTAAGTGATACCAAAATGACCGCTTGAGTGCCTTGGTTAGTGATGGCTGTCGGAATGATAAGCTCACCATCTTCATAGCGACTTGCACCCAGTACAACATCCACTCCTGACTGAGACAGCTGTAAGCTTGGCTTTTTACTATTAACCACAATCGTAGTGCCACGCGTGTTCGTTGCGACAGGTACGGCTACGACAGGCACTGTAGTCTCTGATGTTGTCGTTGCTGCTTCCGTTTGCTTTGGTGCCACGTATTGCCAAGTAAAATCATCTTTGAGTAACACTTGCTTGCCATCAGGCAAGGTGACCATTTGATCAGCAAAGGCAGAACTTACGAATACTGAGTTTGCGAGCAATGTGCTAGCGAGAAGTACGTATGATTTCATCTGTGTTTCCTTGATTTTGTGCTTGGTTAACGTCGCCAAAAGGCTGGGAAAAATAGAACAATGAGCGTCAATATCTCGAGTCGCCCCATCAGCATTCCTAAGCTTAGCAACCATTTAGCGGCGTCGGGCAGTGGAGCAAAGCTCCCGGTTGGACCGATCACGCTGCCCATGCCTGGGCCCACGTTGGCAACGGCTGTGATAGCACCAGATATACTGGTCACAGGATCAAGCCCCATCGCGCTCAAGCCACCTGCAATTAAGATAATCGTAATAAAGAACATCAAACCAAATGCGACCAGTGAACGCACAATGTCGTCATTAACGGGGCGTTGGTTATAGCGTTGAACAAAGACACCTGATGGGTGGATCAACTTCATCATCTGTTTGTGAAGCATGGTCATCGCGATCTGGAAGCGGAAGATTTTGATACCGCCAGAGGTTGAACCTGAGCACGCGCCCGCCATCATTAGAAACGCAAACAAGGTCGTTGGCAGTGCACCCCACGCGGTGAAGTCTTCTAAGCCAAAACCGGTAGTGGTAACTACGGACACAATATTGAACATCGAAACACGCATCGCATCCATGACCGTGTAGCCATCTCTAACCACCAACCATGTCGATATCACGGCACTGGTGACTAAGAATAGATAGGTGAAGCCTCTCACTTGCGCGTCTTTGTAGAGGATTGAGAGTTTTCTGCCACGCAGTGCGCTAACGAACAGTAGGAACGGCAGACCACCAAGGAACATGAACAGGGTTCCCACCCAGTGAGCACTGTTAGAGAAGTGGTTCATCGAGCCATCTGATGTTGAGTAACCACCCGTAGACAGTGTTGTGAAGGCATGATTGATCGCGTCAAAGATGCCCATGCCTGCAAAGAGATAGCTAATGATGCACAAGCCAGTCAGAACCAGATAAACCGCCACGATGTTCTTCGCGACCGTTTTTGCTCGTGGGCTGCTTTTATCTGACCAGTCGGATGATTCGGTTTGGAACAGGCGCATACCACCGACGTTGAGCATTGGCAGAACCGCTACCGCCATAACGATGAAGCCGATGCCACCTAACCATTGCAATATAGAACGCCACAACAGAATGCTTGGTGCCATGCTGTCTAAGCCGCTTAATACGGTTGAGCCTGTTGTGGTGATACCAGACATGGTTTCAAAATAGGCGTCAGTGAAGCTGATGTGGTTGATGAAGACAAACGGCAGTGCAGCAAAGGCACTGGCTATCGTCCATACCAGAGAGGTGATCAGGAACATGTCCCGCACCCCAAGTCGGAACTTAGCGGAGCGCCCTAAGCTCAAGCAGATGAACGCCACAATGTGCGTGATCACTACCGATTGACCAAACTCGAGGAAGCCACCGGTGCCTGTGAAAAAGGCAACCAATGTGGGGATGTACATGAAAAGGGCGAGTTTTGATAACACTAACCCTATCACTAATAATATCGGACGAAAGTTGACCATAGCTTAATAGACCATAGCTTTAATTGATTACAGCTTTGTGCCGGAGCGCCGTTCTCACAAAAGAAAGTTGCGAGAAGAAGCTCACGAGAACAAGGCTATAAGAAGAACGGGCTCGGTTGGAATAGAGACTCAACATCCGGTACGTATTTCTTGTCCACTAGGAACATCACTACGTGGTCATCCTGTTCGATTACGGTTCTATCGTGCGCGATAAGTACTTCTTCTCCGCGAACAATCGCACCAATAGTGGTGCCCGGTGGTAACTTGATGTCGCCAATCGCTCGGCCAACCACTTTAGAGGTGGTTTCGTCACCGTGAGCAATCGCTTCGATCGCCTCTGCAGCGCCGCGACGTAGAGAGGATACGTTTACGATATCAGCACGACGAACGTGAGTAAGCAGCGCAGAAATGGTCGCTTGCTGTGGCGAGATAGCAATATCAATCACACCACCCTGAACAAGGTCTACGTAAGCTCCACGCTGAATCAGTACCATTACCTTCTTGGCACCCATTCGCTTCGCCAGCATGGCTGACATGATGTTGGTTTCATCTTCATTGGTTAGGGCGATGAACACATCAACTTGATCGATGTTCTCCTCGGTCAGCAGCTCTTGATCGGCGGCATCACCACAGAATACGATGGTGTTTTCTAATTCTTCAGACAGCTTCTCGGCGCGAGTGTAGCTGCGCTCGATAAGCTTGATACTGTAGCTCTGCTCTAGGCGTTTCGCCAAGCTTGCACCAATGTTACCACCGCCAACAATCATGATGCGGCGGTACGGCTTCTCTAGGCGTTGCAGTTCACTCATTACTGAGCGGATATGGTTACTCGCTGCGACGAAGAACACTTCATCATCGGCTTCAATGATGGTGGTGCCTTGTGGGCGAATAGGGCGACCTTGACGGAAAATAGCGGCAACACGGGTATCAATGTGCGGCATGTGCTCACGCAAAGCAGACAATGCGTTACCAACCAGTGGACCACCGTAGTAGGCTTTTACTGCTACTAGGCTAACCTTCTGTTCAGCAAAGCTCACAACCTGCAGTGCGCCTGGGTATTGAATCAGGCGCTCGATGTAGCTGGTCACTAGCTCTTCGGGTGCGATCAGGTGATCGACTGGGATGGCACCTGATTTGAATAACGCTTCTTTCTCTTCTAGGTATTGAGGAGAGCGAATACGAGCAATTCGGTTCGGCGTATTGAAAAGAGAGAAAGCAACCTGACACGCAGCCATGTTGGTTTCATCCATGTTGGTTACGGCAACCAACATGTCGGCATCTTGCGCACCCGCTTCACGTAGTGTGTTTGGGTGGCTGGCATAACCGTTTACAACCCTAAGGTCGTACTTATCCTGAAGTTCACGAAGTCGGTCAGCATTACGGTCGACAATGGTGATGTCGTTGTTTTCACCAACCAGGTTTTCAGCAAGGGTACCGCCAACTTGTCCAGCACCTAGGATAATGATCTTCATAGCCTTTCTCTTTTCTTTACCGTGGTAATTCTAGTTATCTAACTTTGTTTTGATAATGCACTAGAAAGAAACAGCGGCTAAGAAATAAATTCTTAGCCGCTGTTAGTTGTTATGCCTGTTTTACTAGAACTGCGTAGTAGAAGCCATCCATATCTTCTTCTCCAGGTAGTATTTGACGACCCGGATTTTCGATATCAGACCCAACCAGCGTTGCGTTTTCAGTACGTGCTAGGAATGCTTTCACTTGCAGCACGTTTTCTTGCGGCGTGATAGAACATGTCGCATAAACCATGGTGCCGCCTTCTTTCAGCTGACGCCACATTGCATCCATAATTTCGCTTTGCAGTTCAGCCAGCGCATCAATGTCAGATGCACGACGTAGCCACTTGATGTCAGGGTGACGGCGAATTACGCCAGTCGCTGAACAAGGTGCATCAAGTAGGATACGGTCGAACTTATCGCCCATCCACCACTCTTCAGGGTAGCGAGCATCACCACAAATTACGTCGGCACGCAGTTGTAGGCGCTCAAGGTTATCGTAAACACGGTCTAGACGTTTGATGTCGCAGTCAATCGCAACCACTTCAGTATCTTGAGTGTGCTCAAGAATGTGTGCCGTTTTACCACCTGGTGCAGCACAACAATCTAAGATCAGCTCACCATCTTTTGGTGTTAGGTAATCAACCGAAAGCTGAGCGGCAGCATCTTGCACTGATACCCAACCCCTGTCGAAGCCAGGAAGCAAAGTAACATCACAAGGTGCAGCTAATTTTATGGCATCAGCTGCTTCTGGGTGCAATGTGTATTCAATGTTTTCGTTTTTAAGCAGTTCTACATACTCGTCACGAGTGTGGTGTTGGCGGTTAACGCGCAGCCACATTGGTGCCTTGCTGTTGTTTGCTTCAACCAGTTGCTCCCATTGATCTGGGTAGCTCTCTTGAAGCATTTTTAGAATCCAGCTTGGGTGGCCGTATTTGCCTGCATTGTGGCTAACGGCTTTCTCGTCTAGTTCTTCTTGGTCACGTAGGTAGCTACGTAACACAGCGTTGATCAAACCACTCAGGCTTGGACCGCGCAGTGTCTTAGTACCCTCAACCGTTTCAGCAACCGCGGCATGCGAAGGGATACGCATGAAGCTTAGTTGGTAAATGCCCACCAAGATTAGGTGGTGGAATACACGCTTTTTACCTTTAAGCGGGTTTTCCATCAGTTCGTTAGCGATTGACTCTAAACGAGGCAGATAACGAAGTGCGCCGTAGCAAATCTCTTGCAGTAGAGCATGGTCTCGCGGACGGATCGTTTTTTGAGCCGCAGGGAGAGCGTGTGAAAGAGAGTGGCCTTTATCGACAACTTGGAATAGGACATTTGCAGCAGCAGCGCGAACATTCATGAGGGGTACCGAATATTTATTTGAATACATGAGGGCATCTCTGCCCTCGTAAAGGTTTTCTTAGCTGCGTAATTAGCAGCTTTAAAAGCGGATTAAGAAAGCTGTGTACCAACTTCAAACCAGCTTGCACGTGAGTTCAAGATATCCTGAACTGACATGGCTTTTTTACCTGGAACTTGCAGCTGTTCAAGAACAAGTACACCTTGTCCTGTCGCTACATAGATACCAGTTTTATCCGCTTGCAGAATGGTACCTGCAGGCTTATCAGAAGTTTGCTCTGCCACACGGCTTTGCCATACTTTAATGCTGTTCTCAGCGGCTTCAAAGTGGCTCATTGGCCATGGGTTGAAGGCACGAACGCAGCGCTCAATATGAGCTGCTTCATCACTCCAGTTGATACGCGCTTCTTCTTTACTTAGCTTCTTCGCGTAGTTAGCAAGCTCATCGTCTTGCTTCTCTGCAACCGCTTTGCCAGAAGCGATGTCCGCTAGACATTCAACAAGCGCGTCAGGGCCAAGGCCCGCTAACTTCTCGTACATTGATGCGCTGGTATCTGTCGCTTCGATAGGCAGCGTCGCGATACTTAGCATGTCGCCAGTATCTAGGCCGATATCCATCTGCATGATCGTCACGCCTGTCTCTTTATCACCTGCCCAAATAGAGCGTTGAATCGGAGCAGCACCACGCCAGCGCGGTAGGATAGAGCCATGTACGTTGATACAACCTAAGCGAGGTGTATCTAATACAACTTGCGGAAGCAATAAGCCGTAAGCGACAACAACCATGATGTCAGCGTTCAATTCAGCTAGCTCTTGCTTAGCCTCATCTGACTTGAAGTTTTCTGGTTGGTAAACCGGAATATTGTTTTCAAGTGCGATGTTTTTTACTGGGCTCGCAGTGAGTTTTTTACCGCGGCCTGCTGGGCGATCTGGCTGTGTGTAAACAGCAACAACTTCATGCTCCGAAGACAACAACGCCGCCAAGTGACGGGCGGCGAAATCCGGAGTACCTGCAAAGACAATTCTTAAAGACTGACTCAAGGTAGGCTTCCTTCTAATTTAGTAATAGCAGCGGTTATTAACCTTGTTTCTCGTTGAAACGTTTAATCTTCGCTAGCTTATCTTGGATACGTTTACGCTTTAGTGGCGATAGGTAATCAACAAACAACTTGCCTTCTAGGTGGTCAAGTTCGTGCTGAACACAGATAGCCAGAAGGTCGTCAGCGTCGAATGTGAATTCGTTGCCGTCACGGTCTAGTGCTTTAACCGTTACTTCTGCAGCGCGAGGTACTAGAGCTCGAGCGCCTGGTACAGATAGGCAGCCTTCTTCGATTCCATCTTCGCCGCGCTTCTCAGTAATTTCAGGGTTGATAAGCACCATTGGCTCATCACGTGTTTCTGAAATATCGATAACAACGATGCGTTGGTGGAAATCTACTTGCGTTGCCGCAAGGCCGATACCTTCTTCGTCGTACATGGTTTCAATCATGTCATCAACGAACTTTTGAATCTCTGGGGTAACTTCTTTTACCGGTTTCGCCACGGTACGTAGACGATCATCTGGTAATGTTAATACTTGTAATACAGACATATACACTCGAAATATTGAACTGTGCCGAAACAGCTTAAACCTTGTTGGCTCAATTCTAGACATTTTAGAGGTCAAATGACAGCATCCTGAAGGTAATTCTCCAATCAGATGTCATATATTCAGACCAAGGAACCTAGGTCATGCGTCATTTATTGCCTGCTTTATCTCTTATTTGTGCCTCGATTTCGTTCGCCGCTACGGCTGAAAATAGTGAGCAACCTTTAACCATTAAACAGGGCGCACCTGAGGCGTATGTGGTGGTTAAGGGCGATACTTTGTGGGATATCTCTGCGATGTATCTCGATAGTCCATGGTTGTGGCCAAGGTTATGGCAGGTCAATCCAGAGATAGAAAACCCTCATCTCATTTATCCCGGAGATAAACTGTCTTTGGTTTGGATTAATGGCGAGCCTGTATTGAGCCTCAAGCCTGTTATCAAACTTAGCCCCAAGATTCGTGTTTCTGAGAAGAAAGCAGTACCTACCGTCAACGAGGGACTGGTTCTACCTTATTTACAGTCTGATCGCTTGGTAGAGCAGCAAGATATCGAATCGGCACAACGAGTATTAGGAACCAGTGATGGTAAACGTTTCTTATCGGGTGCAGACCGGTTGTTTATCTCAGGTAACCAACAACATCAAAAGTGGGGTATCTACCGCGCAGTTGAAACCTACCAACGGCAGCAACCCCAAGCGAGTATTACCTCGTTGCGTTTGGTCGCCACGGCGCGCTTAAAAGAAGTGGATGCTGAGTTCAGCAGCTTGCAGATAGACACTCAGCTGCAAGAGGTATTGCTGAACGACCTTGTGCTACCAGAACTTGGTGTTGATCAGGTGAAGCTCTCTACCACGTTTTATCCTGCACCTAGTGCGGCGGGTCAATTTGCTAATATCTTGGGCTCATTAGATGGCAGCCAATACAGCGCGAAGAATCAGGTGGTAGTGATCAACAAAGGTTCACAGGATAACCTTCGCCAAGGTTCTATGTTTACCCTCAGCGAAAGCGGTGCGGTGGTGTTTGGTAAGCAAGGTGAATACAGTTATAAAGAGTCTGCGGCGAGCGATAAGGTGCAATTGCCAAGTACCTCGCTGGGTAGCTTGATGGTCATTCGTCCTTATGAGTATTTTAGCCTCGCGTTGATCACTCAGAGCTCTAAGCCTGTTAGCAAGGGCATTCTGGCAGTATCGCCTTTGGATCTTGCTTTGACAGAAGAGGTTAAGGGCACCGAGTGAATGAGCAACAACTGAGTGCTTGGCTAACTCTAAGTTTTGTTCCTCAATTGGGTGGCAAACGCCTTTCTCGCCTGCTGAGTATCGATTCCCCTTCGAACATTGTTGGCTACTCAAGCCAGCAGCTGCAAGTGATGGGTTTATCAGGCAAACAAATTTCTTATCTAAGAGAGCAAGCCCCAAGAGAAGTGGAGGCTTGCTTATCATGGCAAGCAAAACAGCCTAACCATCACATCATTACCCCTAATTGCCCACATTATCCCAAACTGCTTAATGAGATTGCCTCTGCGCCCAGTGTTCTTTTCGTTAAAGGTCACGTTGAAAAACTGATCGAGCCTCAAATCGCGATGGTCGGCAGCCGCAATGCCAGTATTGAAGGACTGCAGACCGCCAAGTCCTTCGCCAAAGAGTTTGTCCAAAACGGTTTAATTGTCACCAGTGGCTTAGCTTTAGGTATCGATGGCTATGCTCATGATGGTGCTCTAGATAAAAGAGGGGAAACTTTTGCAGTGTTGGGGTCTGGCTTGGACTCCATTTATCCTGCCCGCCACCGAAATCTAGCTGAGAGGATCTGTGAGAACGGAGCGCTGATTTCAGAGTTTCGACCGAGTGCTAAACCAAGACCTGAACATTTCCCCCGTCGTAACCGTATTATAAGTGGCTTGTCGTTAGGAACCTTGGTGGTGGAAGCGGCTGAGAAGAGTGGCTCTTTAATTACCGCTCGCTATGCCATGGAGCAAGGTCGAGAAGTGTTTGCGCTGCCCGGTTCTATTCATAGCCCAACCAGTCGCGGAGGTAACAGTCTCATCAAAGCTGGAGCATGTTTAGTGCAAAATGCTCAAGATGTTCTGATTGAAATAAAGAGTCTGTTAAACTGGTCTATAGATCAGCAGCCGAGCTTATTCGAACCTACGCCGAATGAGGGTGAAAATGAACAATTGCCATTTCCACAGCTGTTAGCTAACGTAGGATTAGAGGCGACACCCGTTGATATTTTGGCACAGAGAACCCATATACCTGTGCATGAAGTCATGATGCAGCTTTTAGAGCTTGAGCTCTCAGGGCATGTTGTTGCAGTTTCCGGTGGCTATATTCGAAAGGGGAGAGGCTAAGCTATGATGATGGACATACTGATGTACTTGTTTGAAACCTACATCCATAGCGATTCTGAATTGCAGGTGGATCAAGACGAACTTGAAGATGAACTTCTTCGAGCGGGGTTTCACCAAGATGATATTTATAAGGCTCTCCATTGGTTAGAAGACCTTGCTGCACTGCAAGATACCGATAACCAAGCGGCGATTACTATGTGCTCTAATACCTCGATGCGTGTTTACACAAGTAAAGAGATATCACGTATTAATATGGAGTGTCGTGGTTTCTTGTTGTTCCTTGAGCAGATCAACGTCCTCACGACAGAGATTCGTGAAATGGTGATTGATCGTGTCATGGGGTTAGAGACCAATGAATTTGAGTTGGATGATCTGAAGTGGATTATCTTAATGGTACTGTTCAATGTACCGGGTAATGAAAGTGCTTACACGCAAATGGAAGAGCTGTTGTACACCAAAGAGCAAGGTATCTTGCATTAATACAGGCTTATCATGAGTAGTAAGATTGATAATCAGCTTTTTTCAGCACATGAACATGCGTTTGAGCATGAACCATGTCCACAGTGTGGTGGGGAGCTTCAGCTTCGCCACGGTAAGCACGGCCCATTTTTAGGCTGTAAGCAGTATCCGAGCTGTGATTACATCAAGCCTCTTCATCAAAATGATGGTCATGTGGTGAAAGAGCTGGGCGTTCCGTGTCCTAAATGCCAAAACGAATTGGTATTAAGGCAAGGTCGCTTTGGGATGTTCATTGGCTGTAGCAGTTATCCAGAGTGTAATCACATCGAATCTTTGGACCAACCGAAAGAACAACCTGAAGAGCAGCCACTTGTTGCCTGCCCTGAGTGTGGTCGAGGCCACTTGGTTGAGCGTAAATCTCGCTATGGCAAAACCTTCTATGCGTGTGATAACTACCCTAAGTGTAAGTTCGCCGTTAATCAGCCACCTGTTATAGGTCGTTGTGAACAGTGCCAGTTCCCGTTGTTACTTGAGAAGAAAACAGCCAGTGGTACCAAGAAGCAATGCGCTGATCGCAAGTGTCACCACATTCAATCTCAATAACTCGATATTATAGACACAAAAAAACGGCGCTCACTGAGCGCCGTTTTTGTATCCAATAAACTTTTTATATCAATAAGCCAATGTAGGCTTACTTCATCTGCTCAGCAAACTCATGCACAGCAGGGTAGGCTTGCTTATCAAGAATCTCAGCCAATGAGCACAAAGCTCTTTGTAATTCTGCGTTGTAGTCAGCGCTCACGTTAATGTGACCCATCTTGCGACCTGCACGCTTTTCTTTGCCATACCAATGAACATGACAACCACCTTGAGCAAGAATAGCCTCAGGAAGAGTATCTTCGCCAAGAATGTTGATCATTGCGGTTGGACGAATCAGTTTAGTGCTACCTAGTGGCATGCCACACACTGCACGTAGGTGGTTTTCAAACTGACAAGTCTCTGCGCCTTGTTGCGTCCAGTGGCCCGAGTTATGAACACGTGGTGCAATCTCATTAACAAGCAGTGAACCTTGAACATCAAAGAACTCAAGTGCTAGCACGCCAACGTAATCTAAACGCTCAGCAATGGCAGTGAACATGGCTTTAGCTTGCTCTTGCAGTTCAATGTCATCAATCGCTGTCGATAAGCTCAACACGCCGTCGGTGTGAACATTCTCAGCCAGTGGATACACTTGAACCTCGCCATTGGTATCACGAGCACCAACCAGTGATACTTCGCGGTCAAACGGAACAAACTCTTCAGCCACAATCGCTTGGTTGTCGGTCGCGGTAATGCACTCAGCCATTTCTGCCCAAGTCGCGTCAACATTGTCTAATGTCTTTAAGCGCCATTGGCCCTTGCCGTCGTAGCCGCCAAGTGTGCTCTTCAACACCATTGGTAAGCCAACGTGAGCAATTGCAGCGTCAAAGTCTTCGCGAGAGTTAACCACGTAGTACTTAGCATTCTTCACGTTCGCTTCGTCTAACAGGGCTTTTTCAAGACGACGGTCACCGCCAGCTTTGATTGCTTCTGTTGTCGGTAAGAACTTACCGCTGCGCTCACACACCTCAAGTACATCGTGAGGAATATGTTCGAATTCAGCAGTAATGACGTCCGCACGCTCAATCGCATTTTCTAAGCCGTTACCTAGAATCGCTTGCGTTAATGGGTGAACAATATTTTTGCTGCCAACATCAAAAGCAGAAATTTCAATATTCAGCGGTGCCCCAGCTAGGGACATCATGCGAGCAAGTTGGCCCGCGCCTAACACAAGAACATGCATGGAAATTAGTCCTCTGCAGGGTTTGGATTAGCCAAAACCGTTTCTGTTTGCTCAGAACGGAATGCTTCTACTTTTGCCATTACTTCTTCATTGTGTGTACCAATGATTTGAGCCGCTAGGATGCCTGCATTGGCAGCGCCAGCTTCACCGATAGCCAAAGTACCTACCGCGATACCTTTTGGCATCTGCACGATAGAAAGCAGAGAGTCCATGCCTTTCAGTGCTTTAGACTGAACTGGAACACCCAGAACTGGTACGCTTGTGAAAGCAGCAGCCATGCCCGGAAGGTGCGCTGCACCGCCAGCACCAGCAATAATTACTTTAATACCGCGCTCTTTCGCACTGGTTGCGTAGTCTGCAAGCAACTGAGGTGTGCGGTGAGCAGAAACCACTTTTGTTTCGTACGCCACGCCAAACTGATCCAACATTTCTGCAGCTAGCTTCATTGTTGGCCAATCAGATTTAGAACCCATGATAATACCGACAGTCATCTCAAACTCCTTCAGGTACGATTTAATTAGTGATTAGATATTTTGCGCGCATTATACGGGTAAAATTACTTAAGGAAAACGTTTGCGTCGGTCTAAGTTGTTAATTGATACATTTTATAAACAAATAGCTTTAGTCACAGTGAATGATAATTTGTACACTTAGCGAGTTCGATAACTGACTTAATGAGGCAACCCGTGGATAACTTTCAACATACATTGCAGGCATTACAACAAGGTGAAGTCATTGCTTACCCGACCGAAGGCGTTTTTGGGGTTGGTTGTGATCCTGATAATCCACATGCCATCAAGAAATTACTCGAGTTAAAACAGCGTCCAGTTGAAAAGGGCTTGATCTTGATTGCTGCAAGTTACGAGCAGCTGCTTCCTTATATTGATGAAAGCCAGTTGACGGAAGAACAGTTGGTAACAGTGAAAGCGACATGGCCAGGTCCGGTCACTTGGATTATGCCAACCAGTAGCAAAGTTACTGACTGGGTCAGCGGCCAGTTTGATTCCATCGCGGTACGAGTGACGGATCACCCTTTGGTTCAAAGAATGTGTAATGAGTTCGGCAAGCCGTTAACCTCTACCAGTGCCAACCTGACTGGCGAGCCGCCTTGTATGACGACTGAAGAAGTTCAACAGCAACTGGGTCAACACTTAGTCGCGATTCTAGAAGGCCAAACGGGTGGCCGTGAGAAGCCAAGCGAAATTAGAGATGCAAAAACGTCGAAAATATTAAGACAGGGTTAAACCCTGCAAAGGAAGTAAGATGTCAGCAATTGATAAAGAAGCAGTAAAGCAGTTTTTACTGAGCCTACAAGATTCGATTTGCCAGCAGCTTGAGCAAGCTGATGGTGTAGCGTTGTTTGAAGAAGATGCATGGGAGCGAGAACCTGGCGATCGTCTAGGTGGCGGTGGTCGTACTCGCGTGATGACCAATGGTGCTTTATTTGAACAGGGTGGAGTTAACTTCTCTCACGTCGCTGGTAAAGCAATGCCTGCCTCTGCAACCGCTCACCGTCCTGAGTTAGCCGGGCGTAAGTTTGAGGCGATGGGGGTTTCATTAGTTATCCACCCTAAAAACCCATATATCCCAACCTCACACGCGAACGTTCGATTCTTCATTGCGGAAAAAGAAGGGGAAGACCCGATTTGGTGGTTTGGTGGTGGTTTTGACTTAACGCCATTTTATCCTGTCGATGAAGATTGCCAATCTTGGCATCAAACTGCTAAAGATCTTTGTGCGCCGTTTGGTGATGATGTTTATCAAGAACACAAAGAGTGGTGTGATAAGTACTTCTATCTTCCTCACCGAGACGAAACACGTGGTGTTGGTGGTCTGTTCTTTGATGACTTAAATGAGTGGGGTTTCGATAAGAGCTTTGCTTATATGCAGGCTGTCGGTGAAGGTTTTGCTGCGGCGTACTTACCTATTGTCGAGCGTCGCAAAGATACACCTTATGGCGAACGTGAGCGTGACTTCCAACTATACCGTCGTGGCCGCTATGTTGAATTCAACCTAGTTTACGACCGTGGTACCTTATTTGGCCTGCAAAGCGGTGGGCGCACAGAGTCTATATTGATGTCGATGCCGCCGTTGGCTCGTTGGGAATATCGCTATGAACCGCAAGCGGGCTCACCAGAAGCTCTGCTTTATAGTGACTACCTCAAACCTCGAGTTTGGTAGTTCTTCCTTCCTTATAGGGATAGTGATAGGGTCATCTATATAGATGACCCTTTTTATTATTTCTGTTAGGTAAGGATATGACACAGCAAGTAGATCGTTATGCCGTTTTCGGTAATCCTATTGGGCAAAGCAAATCGCCATTCATTCACACATTATTTGCTCGCCAAACCAGCCAACAACTTACCTATACAGCATTACAGCCAGAGCACGGTCAATTTATCACTGCTGCCAAAACCTTTTTCAGCGAAGGTGGTCGAGGGTGCAATGTCACAGCGCCTTTTAAAGAAGATGCCTATCAGTTAGCCAATCGCCTAACTGAGAGAGCTGAACTAGCTGGTGCCGTAAATACCCTTAAGAAGTTAGATGATGGAGAGATCATTGGTGATAACACCGATGGTGAGGGCTTAGTTCAAGACCTGCTTCAACATCAAGTCACGCTAAAAGGAGCACGTGTTCTTCTTCTTGGCGCTGGTGGTGCTGCGAGAGGAGTGATTCAACCTCTTCTCGACCAAAAGCCACAACAGCTGGTGGTCGCTAATCGAACCAGCTCCAAGGCTGAACTTCTGGCTGAGATGTTTTCGTCGCATGGCAACATCAAGGGGATGGGGCTAAGTGATGTTAATGAAGGCTTTGATGTCATTATTAACTCTACCTCATCTGGTCTAAGCGGGCAGCTTCCTGAAGTGTCTGAGGTGATTTTCAATTCTACTAGCGCCGTTTATGACATGGTTTATGGATCTGGAACGACGGTATTCAATCAATGGGCATTAGATAATGGTGTTCATGCTGCTTATGATGGTTTGGGTATGCTAGTGGGGCAGGCAGCAGAAAGCTTTATGCTTTGGCGTGGTCTTCGTCCGGGAACAAAACAGATTTTAAGAGAATTACGTAAAAATCTAGAGATGTAATGGGGTGTTTATAAAAAATGAATCAATCAATTCTATTTCCTGATATCCAAGATTGGGATGAAGAGAGCCGAACAATCACGTTCCCAGCACAACAGTCGGGCGCATTGATTGAATGTGTCATGTCTATTGAGGAATTATCACGATTGGCAGGTAAAGATATAGAAGAAGGCGATCAAGCTTTAGTTATCTTTTCAGAGTTACGTTTCGATATTGAAGAGCTAGCGGAAGAGTTAATAGAAGAAGAGGAGTATGACTCCTCTAATCGGATTCAGATCAAAGCGCTTTAGACTGAAATTACAGAGTCTAGATAGTCATTTTTATTCTGAACGTAGTTGTCTGCAGACTTCTGTAGAAAGGCACGCTCTTTATCATTTAATGGGCGAGCTTGTTTTACTGGGCTTCCTACATAGAGGTAACCGCTTTCAAGTACCTTGTTTGGTGGCACTAAGCTACCAGCACCAATCATCACTTCTTTTTGGATAATCACGCCATCCAACACGATCGCTCCCATACCAACAAGTACACGATCCTCAATAGTGCAGCCATGCAGCATTACTTTATGCCCGATAGTGACATCATTACCTATTAAGAGAGGATAACCGTCAGGGTTTTCATCATTCTTATGGGTGACGTGCAAGACACTACCATCTTGGATATTCGTTCTCTCTCCAATATGAATGTGGTTCACATCCCCTCGAGCTGCAACCAAAGGCCACACGCTAGAGTCGTTACCGATTTTGATATCACCAACCAGTACTGAACTGGTATCTATATAGACACCTTGCCCAATCTGAGGGGATATTCCTTTATAACTGCGTATTGAACTCATAAATCCTCCTTTATATAGGCACCTTAAGCCCTTAATTAAGAGGAATACTAGTGAAAATGGGGTGCTTTGAACAAAAAACGCTCGAACAATCAAAAAAGTAAGAAAAACTTCAAAAAGGGCTTGCCAGTGTGATCGAAATCTCTATAATGCGACCTCGTTGAAACGGGAAGGCTTCGTAAGAAACCAAAACGAATCAGCAGGTCAAATTAGCCAAGCTAAGCGCTTGAAAAAAGTTTTGAAAATAGTGGTTGACACTAAAACTTAAATCGCTAAAATGGCCGTCCGATTTGAGCGAAGCTCAAAAAGGAAAAGCTCTTTAACAATTTAAACCTATCAATCTGTGTGGGCACTCGTTGATGAATATCAAAACGTTATTGGTTCTTTTTCGAAAGAGCGTAGTAGCAGTTACTTCGGAATCAAAATTGATTTCAATGAACTGAGTGACCAATACGTTTAACTACTTGTAGTTATTCGGCACAGTCAATTCATTACCATTCTGTTGGAATGGTAATAGCTTTAGAATTACATGTTTACTTCGGTAAATATTAGTTTTGAAGTCAGTATTC